>JBEPXK010000112.1:0-9723 GCA_041641915.1 Planctomycetota bacterium | reverse complement strand
GTATCGAGGAGGCGTTGCGCAACCTGGTTTGCGTCGGCGCTCCGCTCGATCGGGTTGCCTTGCTCGACAATTTCAGCTGGGGTCGATGCGATCGGCCGGAGAACCTCGGCGCCCTGGTGCGCGCGTGTCAGGCCTGTTATGACCTTGCGATGTTCTACGGCACCCCGTTCGTTTCGGGCAAGGACAGCCTCAACAACGAATACGCACACGGCGGCGAGACCATCGTCATTCCGCACACCCTGCTGATCACCGCCTTCACCGTGATGCCCGATGTCACCCGCGCGGTGACCATGGACTGCAAGCGCGTCGGCGACGTGGTTCTGGTGGTCGGCGAGACCCGGCGCGAGCTCGGCGGCAGCGAATATCTCGCCGCGCGAGGGGTTTGCGGCGGGCTGGTCCCCCGGCTCGACTGCGAACGTTCGCGCGCGGTGCTGCGTGGCGTCGAGTCGTGCATCGCCCGCGGTCTGGTCACCGCGGCGCACGACTGCTCGGATGGCGGGCTAGCCACCACCCTGGCCGAAATGGCGTTCGCTGGCGGGCTCGGGATGGAGGTCGATATTGCGCGCGTGCCTTGCAGCGCCGAGGTCGACCGCAGCGATCAGGTGTTGTTCAGCGAATCGCTGAGCCGGATCGTGATCACCGTGGGCAGCGACGATGTCGCCGCGGTCCGCCGGTTGCTCGAAGGGGTGCCGCACGAGTTCGTCGGTACGGTGACCGCCGAGCCGGTGCTGCAGATCCGCGGACTCGGTCTGGACCTGCGCGTGGGCACCGACTGCCTGTTGGCGGCCTGGCGCGACGGCCTGGCTGTGCTCGAGGAGTAGCGGTCGGGCGCCGGGCGCCGCGCCCGGGGTTTCAGCTGAACAGCTTGCTCAGGCCCTCGCACCAGTCCTGCAGTTCGCCGAGGTTGTGGAACCGGCGGTTGTGGCCAAGGAACTCGGCCCGGATCATGCCGGTCTCGCTGCGGATGAAGCTCAACAGTTCATCGAGCGAGCTGAAGCTATGGCGGGCGCCGAAGACCTCGATCGTCGCCATCGCGGGCTGCTCGGCGCCCTGTTCGTCGAGCGCGTCCGATTCGCCGCCCGGAGCCATGCCCTGCTTGGCGGCGGCAAGGGTCTTGCGGTCGGGTTTGAGCGCGACGATCTCGTCGGCTGGAATTCCGAGGAATTCGACGTAGCAGTGCATCGACCGGGCGTTGGGAAAGGCCTTGCCTTCGAGCACCTTGATGAACGAGACGCGGTTGATCTTGTGCAGGTGGCAGACCTGGGTGATGGACAGGTTCTGCTCGTCCATCTTGGCTTGTAGCAGTTTGGGCAGGGTGGTCACGATTGTCCTCCGGGGCGCGGCGGGCGGCGGTGAGGGGGCCTGAGAGGCGGGCACGTACATGAATGATCCTGTCCGAAGCACGCTAGTGACCGAGCGCGGGGGGCCCAAGTCATTTCTCCCGCCCCTTGCGCGATGGCCGGGAAATTCCGCTGCAAAGGCGCGCCGGCGCTGCATGGTCGCATGTGGGAGGAAGGCCATGTTCCGCTGCGCCGTCGTCACCCTGCTCATCGTGACCACCGCAGGCGTCGTCGAGGCCGTCGAGCCGGTGCGGGTCTCGGGCCGCAGCCTGGTGGTCAACGGCCAGCGCGAGGTCCCGGTCGGCCTGTTCGGCGTGCACCATGTGCCGCTGGATGACGAACGCGTCGAACGCTGGGGCGTGGGGAGCGTCCGGCGGATCAACACGGTGCCTGGTGGTAAGCCCAGCGTGCCCGGTGAGCACAAGGCGATCCCCGCCGGGGTGCCGATGACCATCGACTGCTGGGGCGACCGGTTCCAGCCCGCGCTCCAGCTGCAGTGGGGGCCGGACTGGGCACAGCGGCTCGCGCAGCGCGCGGAGGACTACGCCATCGCGGCGCAGGGGACCGGGCGGGTCCATCATCTGGAATTCTGGAACGAGCCCTACCTCAACTGGGCGACCAAGCCGGGAGTCAACTTCGACCCGCGCTGGTATCGCAGCGATGGGGTCGCGGCTGGCGACCGCGCGGTGCTCAAGGGCCGCGAGCAGCCCACCGCACACGTGGCCTGGCGCGAAGGGCGCTGGTACGAGGCGGTGACCCGGACCGGCGATGTCATGGGCAACTACAGCGCCATCGGCGTGGGGCCGCTGTGGCGCCAGCTGCAGCAGGCCGAACCGGGGACGGTGCTCGAATGGGGTGGGCGCAGCATCCGTGCGATCGACCGGCTGGTGCCCTACGACACCCGTCAGCAGAGCTGGTACTCCGGGGCCCAGAACGGGATCTGGTACGCCGAGATGTACGGCGTGTGTGCCCGGGCGGTCAAGGCGATCGACCCCGGGGTGCAGATGATCATGGGCTGGGGTTTCCACCTGCACCAGGACGACTGGGCCCCGTGGGAGACGCTGTTCCGCCCGGTGCTCGATGCGCACATCGCGGTGATCGACGGGATCCACGAGCACCATTACGGCGGCGATCCGCGCATCGTGGCGGCGGATTACGAGACCGCTTGTGCGTGGGCCATGCGTACGCACGGCAAGCGCCTGGTCTGCTACAACACCGAATGCGGCGCAAACTACGACCCTCAACGGCCGGATCGCTACAAGAGCGCGATGGACCATTATTTCGAGGCGCAGATCGCCGATGATGCCTTGCGCAAGGCGGTGATCGCGGGCAGCTACATGGTGCGCGATATCACCTACCTGCTGGCGCATTGCCCGGACAAGGCGGTGGCCCGCGCCGCGCATGACGCCCATCGCTCGGGTGGAGAGGACGTCGCCTTCCGTTGCCTGCGGGCCGTGCGTGGCCAGCTGATGGCGGTCGACACGCCGGAGCCGGGCTTGCGCGCGGTGGCCGCGCGCGATGGCGAGCGCATGAGCGTGGTGCTCTACAACGACGCCGGGCGCGAGCTCACCGTTCCGGTCATGGTAACGCCGCCCGCGGGGCGGTTCTTCACCCGCGCCCAGCTGCTGCAGCCGCGCATGGACACGGGCCGACTGGAGCTCGAGCCGGCGGAGCTGCAGGTCCGTGGCGAAGGCGCCCATCAGAGTCAGATCACCCTCGCGCCCTACGGCTACGCCGCCCTGGTTTACTCCTGTCAGGGACCGGGCGCGGACGATGCGCCAGTGGTGGTGCGGCAGTTCGTCGCCGGGGACATCCTCCAGACCATCGCGCCGGGTACCACGTGCGCGTATCCGATCGCAATCGATCCGGCGGTGCTGAAGGCGGCGAGCGCGGCGCGGATCAAGTACGCCGGGGTGCCGGGTGAACGGCCGCCGGGCAGCCTGGTCGCGCATTGTGGTGAGGTGGCGGTGGATCTGCGCGGTGGCGACTGGATCGCCTACGCCGATGTCGACCCCGCCGCTCTGGCCGGCATTGAAGCGATCAGCGTGCGGGCCGGTGACCGGGCGGCGCGGCTGTGGACGCTCAGCGTGGAGCTGATCGAGCGCTGAGCGTCACGCTCAGGCCGGCGCCGGGGCCGGGATCCCGTTTGGCTCGCGCATGGCCAGGATCAGCTGACGATAGGCGAGGTAGAGTGCGAAGAGCATGACGCAGTCGATCGGCACCCACCACTCGGGGTGGATGTAGAACGCGCCCACCGGGCCGAGACGCGGGTAGAGCGGGCGGATGCCGCCGGAGATGGCGTCGAGCGCCAGATGGCTGAGCCAGGCGAAGGGCACGCCCCACACCAGGACACGCGGCAGCCGCCGCAGGCACAGGCCCAGCAGCGGCATGAGGGCGAGCAGCACCAGGACCGGCCACACGGCATGGGTGGTGCTGTTCATCCGCTCGTCGAGGCGTGAGTGGACGTTGAGGCAATCGGGCAGCACGCCGAACAGCCCGCAGAGGGTGGCCGTGACCAGCCGCGGCAGTGGGCGTAGGCGGGGCTGGTCGCGCCGGGTCCAGGCGAGAGCGACGAAGAACGGCACGGCGAAATGGGTGGCGACGAACATGTTCGACTCCTTCGTGGCGGCGGCAGCGGAGGAGCGATGATAGCCCGATCCCGCCGGTCTGTCAGCAGCGGGCTGCAGGGCTGATCGGGGGATGGCGGTTGATTCGCGCCCGGCCGTAACGCACCATGCCACGATGATCGATCTCGACGCCGTGACCGCGGCCTGCGGCATCATCGTCAGCGAGGATCCGGAGCGCGGCTTCCAGCATCTCGCCACCGCCTGGTCGGTGGCTCCCGGTGAGTGGATCACCGCCTGGGATGCGGAGGAACCGCCGGGGTCGAGCGCCCGCTTGGTCGTGGCGCACGGCGGCGCCTGTGCGCCGTTGACGGACTGGGAAGAGGACGGCCCGCTGGGTGGTTTCCGTTCGGTCGCAGCGCCGGCGGTGCTGCCAAGCGAGGGCGAGGGCGAACTGCACAAGCGCATGGAGTTGGAGGCGGTGGGTTACCCCTCGGTGATCGATCATCCAGCCTTCCGGCTCCACCGCCGTTCGCTGACCGCCGAGCGGTATTTCCCCTACCTGTGTCCGTGGCGTTTCGGCGGCCATCTGGCGCTGTTCACCCGCGAGTGCGGGCACATGGCCGGCACCTGCTATCAGGGCATGGCCGGCGGGCCGGTGTTCGATGCGCAGGCGCGGGTGGTCGGCCTGCTGCTCGGCGGTACGACGGCTCCCGAGGCGGTGCCGCTCGCGACCTTCCATCGCTTCGCCTGAATCTGAAAAGCGTAGCGTGGGGTGCCGTGCTGCGCGGTCGCGCCGGGCGGCGTGGATCAGCTGGCGTTCACGCCTGCGCACGGGCGCAGGGCGAAGCAATCCGCGTCGATGCTGTTGCCGAGGTAGGCGTCGGCCGGCTGGCCGACCACCGGGGCCCACGGGCCGTCCGGGCGCCGGCGATAGATCGTGTCGTCGCGCACGCGCCAGCCCCAACCACCAGGGGTGCGGACCTCGCAGCCACCGCCGAGCTGCACGTCGTCGCTGTGGTAGGCCTGGACCATGCGCCAGCTGACGCCGTTGTCGCCGGTGACGAACCAGCGGCGTTCGTTGGCCGCGCCGGTCGGCTCGGTCACCAGCAGGCCGCGACCGCTGGAGTCGATGGCCATGTGCGCCGCGCCGGCGGCGAGCTCGGGGTCGAGCCGATGGCGCGCCCAGGTCGAACCGCCATCGGTGGTACGCAGCATCAGCGGTTGGGCCGCGACCGCCCGGGTGGGTCGTAGCAGGGCCCAGATGCAACCGTCATCGCGGGCGAACAGGCTGGTCACGCGGTGTCCCGGCAGGGCGGGACCGAGCGGGTCCCAGCTGGTGCCGCCGTCGTCGGTGGTGAATAGCGCGCAGTGGTCGCGATCGGGATCGACGTTGGCCACCCGGCCGCCGATCACCGCCTGCTGGCCATCGAGGCCGTAGAGACAATCGATCGACAGGGTGCTCTCGAGATCGGCCTCAGGCCAATCGCCGGCGCGGATCGGCAGGCTTGCTGGCATGCTGGCCTCTGCCAGGGCTGATGCGGCAGGCGACAGGGCCTGACGCGCGGTGGCGGGCTGCGGGGCCTGCGGCGCACCGGGGCGTAGCGCGATGGCCGCGGCGAGCGCGGTCACGGCAAGGGGCAGGAGAGCGTGGCGTAAGCTCATGCAGTCAGTACCTCTACCTGAGAGCCTGGCGCGTACAAGCGCCAGCAGCGCCGTGGATGGGTCACCCTGTCATATGCCGGCAGGGGGGTGCGCGTTGCAGGCGATGTCCGTCTGCCGCTGAGCGTCGTCCTCCTGCCCGCTGATCTGCGGTGGTGGCTCGCCCGCCTCCGGGGTGCGGGCGAGACAACAGGCGGTGATCCGGCCGGCCCCGGCTGCCTGCAGCGCCCTGGCGGCGGCGGCGAGGGTCGCCCCGCTGGTGAGCAGGTCATCGACCAGCAGCAGGTCGCCGCTGACGCGCTGCCGGCAGCGGTAGAGTCCGGCCACGTTGCGGCGGCGGCGCGGCAGCGGCAGCCGGTGTTGCTCGGCCGCGAGATGGCGACAGGCCAGCACCGGGCGCACGGGCAGCCCGCAGTCCGTGGCCAGGCTGCGCGCGAGGGCGGTGGCGAGGTGTGGCCCGCTGCGGCGCCCCGGCGCCGGGGGGACGCAGACCACGGCTGTTGGCGTGCCGGCGGGTGCGGGTCGGTCGGCGGCGACGAACAGGCGGGCGAGGCAGCGGATCGCGGCGTTGTCGTCGGCGCCCTTGGCGGTGCGGACGAGGTCGCGGATCAGCCCGACGTAGGCGAATGGCGCGTGGACCCGGGCGATGCGGCTGAGTTGCGCCCGGGCGCAGGCCGGACAGGGCTGATCGTGATGCCAGCGTGGCGTGGCGCAGCGCGGGCAGGGGTGGCGCAGGCGCGGCAGGCGGGCATGGCAGGCCGGGCACAGGTCGGGCCCCGGTGCATCGTTGCAGCCCGGACACAGCGCCGGGAACAACGCGGTGGCGAGATGACGCGCGGCGGTGATCAGCAACCCGCTCATCGTGGGCTCAGGGCAGGCCGCTGCCGATATCCACCCGCTTCGGCTCGATGTCGGCGAGGGCCTGCATGACCTCCTCGGGCGTATCGGCGATCACCGCCATGTCGATGTCGCCAGGGCTGATGAAGTGGTATTCCTGTTCCATCACCGCGTGGACCCAGTCGATCATCCCGGACCAGAAAGCCGATCCGTAGAGGATGATCGGCATCGGATCGATCTTGTGGGTCTGGACCAGGGTGATGGTCTCCCAGAACTCATCCATGGTCCCGAAGCCGCCCGGCATGATCACCACCGCCGCGGTGTGCTTGAGGAACATGACTTTGCGCACGAAGAAATAATGGTAATCGAGCGCGACGGTGATGTAGGGGTTGTGCGACTGCTCGAAGGGCAGTTCGATGCACAGGCCGATGGACTCGGCGCCGCCGGCCTTGGCCCCCTTGTTGCCGGCCTCCATGATTCCCGGTCCGCCGCCGGTGATCACCGGGAAGCCGCGTTCGGCGCAGCGGCGGGCGATGGCCTCGGCGGCGAGGTAGTTGGGGTGGTCCTGCGGGGTCCGGGCGGAACCGAAGATGGTCACCGCCTTGGGGATCTGGCTCAGGGTCTGGAAGCCGTTGGCGAATTCGCCCATGATACGGAACATCCGCCAGGCGTTGTCGCCGGCCGGATTGCCGTTGGGGGGAGTGGACATGCAGTGCTCCTGCGTTTGCGGGACCCCAGCATAGCCGGCGGGCCCGGGATGCTCAACGCGAGTCCCCGAGCCCGGCGGTGGGCGGTCCGCTCTCTCGGCTCAGCGGTAGATGGGGTAGCGGGCGCAGAGCTCGGCGACCTGCGCGCGCACCTCGGCCAGGGCGTCGGCGTCGTCGCGCTGGCGGATGGTGCGATCGATCATACCGGCGACGGCGACGGCGTCGTCGACCTCGAAGCCGCGCGAGCAGACCGCGGGGGTGCCGATGCGGATGCCCGAGGCCTTCATCGGCGGCAGCGGGTCGTTGGGGATGGCGTTCTTGTTGACGGTGATCCCGACCTCGTGCAGCAGGTCCTCGGCCTCCTTGCCGGAGATCTCGCCGCGGCTCATCACGTTGAGCGAGAACAGGTGGTTGTCGGTGCCGCCGCCGACCACGGCCCAGCCCATGTCGACGAAGGCCTGGGCCATGGCCCGCGCGCTGTCGCGCACCCGGGTCATGTAGGCGGTGAAGCCTTCGCCCATGGCTTCGGCGAAGGCCACCGCCTTGGCGGCGATCACGTGCATCAGCGGACCACCCTGGATGCCGGGGAACACGCGTGAGTTGACCTTCTTCTGGATCTCAAGCGTACGCGCGAAAACCATCCCGCCGCGCGGGCCGCGCAGGGTCTTGTGGGTGGTGGTGGTGACGATGTCGGCGTGCCCGAAGGGGCTCGGATGCAGGCCGGTGGCCACCAGGCCGGCGATGTGGGCCATGTCGACCACCAGGCTGGCACCGACCTTCTGGGCGATGGCGCCGAAGCGTGCGAAATCGATGTGACGGCTGTAGTTCGAGGCGCCGGCCATGATCACCTTGGGGCGGAACTCCTCGGCCTGGCGTTCCACCGCGTCGTAGTCGATCCTGCCGGTCTCGGCGTCCACGCCGTAGTGGGCCGCCTCGTAGAGCTTGCCGGAGAAATTCATATGGAAGCCGTGGGTCAGGTGGCCGCCCGCGTCGAGGCTCATGCCGAGGATGCGGTCGCCCGGTTGGAGGCCGGCGGCGAGGTAGGCCGCCTCGTTGGCCTGCGAGCCGGAGTGCGGCTGGACGTTGACGTAGTAGTCGGTGTCGAACAGCTGTTGCGCGCGCTTCTTGGCCAGGTTCTCGACCTTGTCGACCTCTTCGCAGCCGCCGTAATAACGGCGCTTGGGATAGCCCTCGGCATACTTGTTGGTCAGCACGCTGCCCTGGGCTTCCATCACCGCGGTGGAGACGATGTTCTCGCTGGCGATGAGTTCGATGGTGTTCTGCTGGCGCTGCTCCTCGCCGTGGACGATGGCGGCGACCTCGGGGTCGGCAGCGGCGAGGGCGAGCGGAACGGTGTGGTTGATGGCCATGCGGGAGGTCCTCGGGGGTCGGCAGGCCACCAGACCGGAGCGCCGCGTTGCGGTGCCGGCCGGGGCCCGTTGGGGGAGGTGCGTACACGACGGGGCCGCTCGGCCCCGTCGCGCCCAGGCGCGCGACGGATCGCCCCCGGCGGCTTCCCTGCGGTTCTCCGCATCAGCCGCGATCGCAGCTTCTAGCGCCAGTCGTCGCCGGGGTCGGCATTCTGTGCCGGCCGGGGGGTGCTCAAGCGGCAATCGTGCGGGATCGGGGGCCAAACGCATCGCGCCGCCCCGGGGGGGGGCGGCGCGATGGGCGACGTCGATCGCGGGCGGGGCTATTCGACGTTGGCGATGCAGTAGACCTTGTTGTCGCTGCGGATGACGATGTTGCCGTCGACGATCGCGGGGCTGGCGTCGCGCATGTCGCTGACCGCGCCGGTGCCGATGATCGCGCAGTCCTTGGCCGGATCGCAGACGAAGGTCTCGACCATGCCCAGGAGGTAGAGCTTGCCGTCGGCGAGGGCCGGCGAGGCGTAGCTGGCCTCGTCGTCCATCTCCACGGTCTGCAGCAGTTCGCCGGTCTTGCAGTCGAGCACGTTGAGCTCGTAGCCGAAGTACTGGTACAGCTTCTCGCCGTCGCTGACCATGCTGGTGCCGTCGGGATAGGCGTCGAGATCCTCGTTGCTCCATACCGTCTCGCCCTTGTCCGGGTCGATGGCGTAGATGCCGCAGGCCTCGCAGTTGGCGAACACCAGGCCGCCGGCATAGATCGGCGTTGGGCCGACGCACCATTCCGGCCCGCCGGTGAGCACATCGACCGACCACAGCTGCTCGCCGTTCTCCGGATTCCAGGCGGTGACGTCCGGGTCGGCCGAGAGCACCACCTGGTGCTGCCCGGCGGGGGTCTTGATCAGGATCGGCGAGGCCCAGGTGGCGCTCTGGCGTTCGCTCTTCCAGCGCTCTTCGCCGGTGGCCGCGTCGTAGGCGGCGATGAACTGGGTGTCGCCCTCGAAGGTCTGGATCACCATGTCCTTGTAGACCAGGGTCGAATTGGTCAGGCCGTAGGTGTTGATCTCGGTGTCACCGAGGCCGACCTCCCACAGCTTCTCGCCGCTGTGCAGGTCGAGGGCCACCAGCTGACCGGTGCTGAAGGCGACGAACACCTGCTTGCCGTTGGTCGCGGGGGTCGCGGCGGCGTAGAGGATCTCGTCCCAGCGCGCGTCCATCGAGTCGACGAGATAGTCTTCGGTGCCCT
>JBEPXK010000111.1:2736-9745 GCA_041641915.1 Planctomycetota bacterium | reverse complement strand
GGCGGCGCGCTGACGCGCACAAGGCTGGGATCGGTTTGGTAGCCTTTCCCGGAGCTCTGAGGGTCCCGTCATCATCGCCTCCGTTTCCGCTTCTCGGCCTTGCGCTTCGTGGGGCTGTCCCAGGTCCAGTCGGGGATCGTTGGTGGATTGGCCTCGCCCTGGGTGTCGATCAGCATCACGTAGCCGTCTTTGTTGCCGCCGTTGAGCGGTTGGACCGCATTCTTGGTGATGGTGTCGAACCGGCCCTTGTAACGCCAGGTCTGCGCGCGGCCCGCCGCCGCTTCTTCGGCGGTCCAATTGTTGCCGGTGGCGCCGCTGTAGAGCAGCAGCTTGTTGCCACGCTTGGCCAGTTGGCCGCCCGAGACCCCGGGCGTCCGGGTGGCCATCCGCGGCGGGCCGAAACCGGGTCGGAACAGCGTGAAGAACGAGCCGCCCTTGGCCTGTGCGTGCTCGAAAGTGCGGTGTTCGATGTACCAGGAGGGGATCCAGGAATCATGGGTTTCGACGAAACCGATATTACTCCCGCCGGTCACGGCCACGTCGCCGTTGGGCATGGTCTCGATATTGTAGAGGTTGAGCACCGTTGGCACGTCGCTGGTCGGCAGGTAGGCCACGTACTGCGTGCGCGAGAGCGCCTCCATCTCGTTGCCATCCATCTGGACCACGTTGGCGATGCGTACCGTCAGCCCGCCGGTGGCGCCCCAGGTGCTGCTGCAGAAGCCGGCGCTCGGCACGCCGATGCGCATGTCGTACGGCTGTTTGATGAAGGGGGTGTTGCCGCCGTCCGACCAGCCGATGAAGGTCAGCCGACCCTTGCTGCCGACCGAGATCTCGGTCACCTGCGAGTCCGAGACGAGGCGGAACTGCTGCACGCCGACCACCGGGCCCGACCAGCTGTAGGCGGTCCATTCCTGCTCGCCGGAGGCGTCGACCTTGTAGAGGTAGGGGCAGACCCAGGGTTCGAGGCCGGTGGCTGAGCGGTAGGCACCGCCGTAGTAGATGTCGCCGGTCTGCGGGTCGACCTCCATGTTGCCGCCGGTGATCTCGAGCTGGGGTCCGTCGATCACCGACCCGTCGGGCTTGATGTAGAACAGGTCGTCGTCGCGTTGGACCAGCAGCTTGCCGTCGGGGCGCAGGTAGATGTCCGGCAGGCTGTGCTTGGTCAGCACCGCCCACGCGACGCGTTTGTGATCCGGGTCGATCTTGACCACGTAGCCATCCGGCCCCGGTGGGTGCGTGCGGCCCCGCTTGTCGGGAATTTTCGATTGCGCGATCGCCTCGGGGTTCTCGATCGTACGTCGGTTGGCGACGCTTGCGGCGAAGGTGGCGTAATGCGGGCCGGTTGCGCCGGCGATGTAGATGGCGTTATCGGGGCCGAAGGCGAAGGCGCGCCCCCTGCCGCTGCCCCAGGGCAGGCGGATGACCTCGAGCAGTTCGCTCAGATCGGCGCTGTAATGCGCGAGCACCGCCGTGCGGCGCGGGTACACGGTTTTGGTGCGCTTGCGTTTGCGGCCGTACTCGACCTCTCGGGGCGGGTAGGCGTCGGGGGCAGGATCCGGCCCGACCACCCGCACGCGGGTTGTGTCGGGCAGGAAGTCGAGGGCGTAGAAACCGCCGCCGCAGATGATCGTCTCGTCGCTGAGGAAGCCCGCGTCCTCGAAGCGCTCGTCGGCCGGACCGCCGAAGTAGGTCGCGCCGACCACCCGTACCCGGCCCTCGTCGCCTTCGGCCATGTTGCTGTACTGGAGAAAGCGGCCGGTGTAGCGTTCGCGCTTGAGGTCGTCGGACGCGTGACGGAACACGATCGATCGCACGCGCTCGAGCGGAATCGACTCCGCCCCGATGTCGGTCATGGTCGCGAAGCGCAGCGGCGAGGCGCGTTTGGCCATCTCCTCCTCGCTCAGCTCGCGCTTGGCTTTGGCGAAGGATTCCTCCTTGAGGGTGTTGGCGCCGTAGTCCTCGTCCAGCAGATCACCCACGCTCTCGCCGTCGATGGTCAGCCCGGCGAGGTCGTCATCGATCTCACCGCCCATCTCGATGCCGGTGGTGGCCTCGGCGGCGCGTTCCTCCAGTCGCTGGTCGAGCTTGCTGTCGTCGGTGCGCGAGACGTTGATGTGGTCGAAGGCCAGGGTCAGCTCGCGGTCGCCATGGTAGCCGTGAAGGATGAAACGCCGCGGATCGTCCGATCGCGCCGATTCGAGCCAGATGTCGCCGGGCAACTTGGGTACGAACCACTTGATCCCGTCCATGTAGCCCATCTTGCCGAAGCCGCGTACCCGCCCGTGCGCGTTGACGTGTGGCAGGTCCGCAAACCACAGCTGGCCACGGTCGGTCCGCTCCTGTCCCTGTGCATCGACCCAGGTCAGATCGGTAACCAGATAGCGCGGCCGCGGCTTCTCGTAGGCCGCGAGCACGGCCGAGCTCAGCGCGACCAGCAAGAGGAATCCGATCCGGGAGGGGGTGTGCATGGTCTCTCTCCTGCAGCGCTCTTCGGCGCGACGGGAAGCGCGAATGGTTGCGACGCATTCGCGGAGGTTGTAAGCCACTGTCACGTGAAGGGTTGCTTTTCTACCCGCCGCGTCCCGGACCCGTTGAGGCGACTTGCGCAAGGCTGCCAGTGCGCCTCGCCCGAACGCGATCGGGCCAATCGCCGCCTGCCCCGGCCACCCGGCCCCCGACTGGATGGGGCGGCCCTTGACAGACCCGCCGCCAGGACACAATCCGCGACCCTGCGACGATGGCCCATCGTCTAATGGTAGGACATCAGATTCTGGTTCTGAGAGTCGGGGTTCGAATCCCTGTGGGCCAACCACTTAAGCCCCTGTAAGCGCAATGCTTACAGGGGCTTCTTCATGGCGGCCCCCAATGAGCCCCGTGGGGCGCATAAATGTCGCGCCGCCGCCCGATGGGTAGTATCGCAGGGCACCGCCCAGCCTGGTCCGGCACCGAATCTCGCCTTCTCCGCGACCGACCCCAGGCCCAGGTTGGATGATCGCGCTGCCCAGACCCTGGTGATTCCGCTCCTCGTGGAAGTAGGCCAGGAACTCGCGAACCACCCCACGCAGGTGCCATTCGCCGCGCGGCACGACCCAGCGCATGGCTTCGCTCGTGAAGGTGAGCATGAACCGCTCGACGTGGGCGTTCATGTTGGGTGTCCGCACGCAGGTCCGCACGCACTTGACGCCGCGGTCCTTGAGTACCGCGGTGAAGGCCTTCGAGAAGATCCTGTCGTTGTCGATGGTGCAGTGGGTGACGTCGCGAAAGAAGCCATCGAAGTCATCGGTCAGTTTCCTCGCCTGCTGGAGCATCCATGCCTTGTTGGGGTGCTCAGTGATCCCGACGAGGTGGACTTCGCGCGTTGCCACGCGCATGGCGAAGAGCACGTAGAGCGTGGTCAGTTCGTTGGTCTCCGGGTCCAGCGTCTCCACCGTGGTGAAGTCCATGGCCGCCAGTCCTGGCCAGGTCGCCTGGATGAACCGTGCCCAGTCACCGGTCTTCTGGCGCTCCGGTGCCGGTGGGATGCCGTAGCGATGGCGGATGGCCCTGACACTGCTCGGCGAGACCTCGATGCCGACGTTCGCGCAGCGGTTGCTGATGCTGTCGTCGCCCCACGTCGGGTTCTCCTCCAGGAGGTCCAAGACCATGTCGACGGTCTCTTGGGTCAGGGGTGGTCGGCCGCGCCGCGTCGCCCGGTCGCTGTAGTCCCACTTCTGGGCGATCAGATTGCGATACCAGCGCATGAAGGTAGCCGGGGTGACGATCAGTTCTGGTCGGCAGCCAGGTCCTTGTCGAGCTTGTTGAACTGGGCTGCCAAGCGTCGCCGCTGGTCGTCGGTCAGCGGCAGTCGCTTCTTGTCGATCAGTTCCCTGAGCACCCGGACCTGCTCGTTGAGGAAGGTGATGACCTCGGCGTATCGGGCGTTGATCGCCGCGGCCAGGGCGATGGTCAGCAGGAGGTCAGGACGTGGGGTGGTGTCTGGCTGGCTCATGCCATGTAAGTATCTGTTCTGACAGGTCCGTACAACGGAGATGGCTTGTGGCTCCGATTAAATGCGTCCTACAAGGCTGGCGGAGGTGGGGGGGGACCGGTGGAACAGAAACGCTACTGGTTCCCGGAGGGGATCGTGCTCGCCCGGAGTCGGGTGGACTTCTGCTCAATCAGGCCGGTGACGTGGTGCGTCTGCCCCTCTGCGTCGTAGACCGTGGTGTCGTCTTGGGTGGCGACCAGACGGGTCGTCAGTACCGAGGCTGCGGGATCGATCACGCCGAGTTCGATCCGGCGTGCGCCGATGCGTTCGAGAATCAGGGCGTCCGACTGCGTAACCAGGCGATAGCCCGGTGGTAGGTCGGCACTGGCGAA
This sequence comes from Planctomycetota bacterium, assembly GCA_041641915.1. Lineage (GTDB taxonomy): Bacteria > Planctomycetota > UBA11346 > UBA11346 > UBA11346 > SLQH01. The sequence goes on along the minus strand of JBEPXK010000111.1, from coordinate 5,386 downwards.
ACCGCCATCGATGCCGAGTGCGGCCTCGATGAGCACGAGCTGGTCGGCGTTCGTCGATCCGGTCAGCCTCAGATGGCCGTCGAGAGTGGCGGAGCTGTCCACGTGGATGGGTGCCGCAGCCAGGGCGAGTTGGCAGTCGGCGCTGGCGGCGCAGGTGAGAGCGCCCGAGACATGGAGGCCGGTGTCCACCTCCACCCTGCCGGCGCAATCCAAGCCCGCCAGGCCGCTTGCCGCGCGCAGACGCAGGGACCCGGCGCTACCGATGGTCACGGCAAGGTGCTGGCCGGGGTTCTGCAACGGCCAGTTGGCTCCGACGTCGTAGAAGGCCTGTCCTGGATCGCCCGGGTCGGTGTGCATATCGACGAGCCCGGTGTCGATGACCAGGGCCGATTGGGGCGAGTAGCCCTGGGGGATGTCGATGATGAAGGTACCCGCGCCGGTCTTGGTGACGGTATGACCGGTGTCGCCGGAATTGCCGACGAGGATCTTCGCATCATCACTGTACTCGCCGAAGATGCGGATGTCGACGGCGGCGTCGAGCGTCCAGTCGCCGGAGTAATTGAGTCCGCCTTCGTATTCCTGCGCTTCGCTACGGACCTGCCAGGTGGCCCTGTCGAAGATGAGCAGTCCGTGGTGGGTGTGATTGCCCGCCGCCGAGCGCTTGTGGATGGTGGGCAGCGATCGGGTGTGGTGGGTGATGAGGGTTGCCTGCTGGACGCGCAGGGTTGACAGACCGAGATGGGTCCAGTCCGGCTGAGATGCGGGATCGATCCCCTCGACGAATCCGGTCTGATCGGCCGCGAACCCGGGTTCGAATTCCAGGATCTGGGTGCCATCCTCACCGATGAAGAGGAATTCCCGGGCGTTGATCATGTCGGCGTTGTTGTCGATGGTCGCCTGATCGGTGACCAGGAAATGGGCGGCGCCCTGGAGGAAGTTGTATACCTTCGTGGTTCCGTTCATCATCGCACTGCTGCCGCCGACCTGTCCGTCGAAGCAGACGTGAACGTCGTCCACGATCAGGCCCATCGCATGGTTGCCACCGACCACCGCAGTGACACGGGTCTCCTGGCTGATGGTCATGGCCTTGAAACTCTTGCCGTTGTCCGGCCGGGCGGTGGTGACCGGCGACCAGGTGTCGAGCAGGAGCGCGTCGTCGCTACAGGCGTGGAGCGTAGCGAACGGCAGGAGGAGAAGGAGGGCGAAGCTGGCGGTGCGCACGGTTGGCTCCTGCAGTATGATGGCGCGAGTATCGGTCTTCATGCGAGGTGGCAAGTCGCAACCTGCCAGCGCGATGGGATGGGGTCCGGTTTCTGCGTGAGGCTTCCATCACGCGCTGCTTGCGTTGCCCACACGAAACGTCGAGGAGCCGCTGGTGCGCCTGGACGGGCGGGCGCGTTGCGGTAGACTTGGTCGAGCCGATCGCTTGAGTTGAAGGAGCGCGTGGATGAATCGACAACGCGAGGTGCCGACCGAGCAGCTGTCCACGGCCGCGGAGATGCGCTGCGAGCTCGGTGGCGAGCACCGATGCCTGGTCGATTGCCACTACCTCGGTGGCGTGACCTATGTCTCGCTGATCGGCCGGCTCGATGCCGCCCATGCCGGAGCGCTGCGTCGCTGTCTGGATCACCTGTTCGAACTGGTCGGCCGGCGCGGGGTGGTGTGCTGTCTCGAGGGCTGCGAGCTGGTTGGGGAGCAGGCGGCGCGCGTGCTGGCCGTGTTGCGCGAACTGGGCGACGAGCACGGCCCGACGGTGGTGCTCTCGCGCCCCAGTCCGGGCGTGGTCGCGGCTCTGGAGCGGTGCTGGGGCGAGGCGATCTTCCCGATCTACGATCAGTTGGAGAACGCCTGGCAGCACCTGGCCGATCGCGAGCTGTTGCATCGGCCGGAATCGGCCGAGGTCGAGACGCGCCTGCTGCCGCGGCTCAACGACATCATTCTCATCGACGGCAAGTCCGACGATGACTTCCGCGTGCACTTCGAGATCCGCGACGAGGTGCCGTACATGATGCTCAAGGGCGCGCTGACCGGTGCGGTGCGCGAGAATGCGATGGAACGAATCGACGCGCATTTCTCGAAGGTCGGGCGCCGGGGGGTGGTGCTGGACCTGAGCGAATGCACGCGGCTGTATTCGACTGAGCTCGGTCTGCTGATCGCGATGGCCGATTCGGCCGAGGCCCACGGCGGCAAACTGATCCTGCTGCGGCCGAGCGATTACGTCATGCAGGTGTTCAGCGCGCTGGGTCTCGACTCCTATCTCGAGATCGCCGCCGATCACCAGGTGGCCAGGTGGTTCCTCGACCAGCACGGCCTGCTGCATCGCGCCCGGGGCTGAGCCGCGCTCGACGCGCAGCGGTCGGTCGCTGGATCATTCGGGACTTGTGCTCGAGGCGATGCCGCTCGAAGCTCTTGTGTCGCGAGCGACGAGGAGGTTCGGCCCATGGCTATGGTTCTGGTACTCGGCCTGTTGGCCAACAATCTGGTCCACGGCCCGATCGGCTTACCGCTGGGTGCGGCCCAGGTCATGCCGTGGTTGTTGTTCACCCAGCGGTCGCGCATGGCGCCACCGCCGCCGCGGTCGGGCATGGAGCTGGAACTGCGCCGGGAGCGGGCGGACTGAGTACGCGGTGGTAAGCGGACCGGACCCGCG
>JBEPXK010000111.1:0-2726 GCA_041641915.1 Planctomycetota bacterium | reverse complement strand
GGATACGGTCCGCGCGCGACCGGCTCAGGCCTGCGCTGGCGCCGCGGCCTGCGTCTGGGGCTTGCGCGTCATCAGCGAGACCACCACCAGGGTGATGAAACTCAGCGGGATCGAGATGATGCCCGGCTGGCCGAGGTCGTGCAGCGAATCCTCGCGCGCCATGCCGTAGAGTTTGACGAAGACCTCCGGCCCGGTGAGGATGATCCCGAGCGCGGCGACGATGCCGACCACGATCGAGGCGACGATGCCCTGCGCGGTGGTCTTCTTCCAGAACAGCAGCATGAGGATCGCCGGGAGGTTGGCCGAGGCGGCGACGGCGAAGGCCCAGCCGACGAGGAAGCTGACGTTGAAGTTCTCGAACACGATGCCCAGGATGATGGCGATGATCCCGACCGCGACCGCGGCGATCTTGCCCGCGGCGACCTTCTGTTTCTCGGTCATCTTCATCTGGGCGAAGCGATCGAGCAGGTCGTGGGCGACCGCGCCCGAGGAGGCGACGATCAGGCCAGACACGGTGCCGAGCACGGTGGCGAAGGCGATGGCCGAGATGATCGCGAAGAGCACCGAGCCGAAGCTGTTGGCCAGCAGCGGGGCGGCCATGTTGCCCTTGCCCGGCGCCGGGATCAGCACGCCGTTGATCGCGCCGCCCAGGCCCATGAACAGGGTCAGGACGTAGAAGAAGCCGATCGAGGCGATGGCGACGATGGTCGACTTGCGTGCAGCGGCCGGACTGGGCACGGTGTAGTAGCGGATGAGGATGTGCGGCAGGGCCGCGGTGCCGCAGAACAGCGCCAGCATCAGCGAGATGAAGGTCCACTTGTCGATCGGGTCCTTCAGCTTGAACTTCACGCCGGGCTTCATGATGTCGTTGCCGGGCGTGAGTTTGGGATAGGCGACGGTGTATTCGCGGCCGCCGAAGTCGAGCTGGTCGTTCTTCCACTGTTCGAAGATGGTGTCCTTGTGTCCGAGTTTGGCGATGTAGCCCACCGGGCCGATCGGCCCGGTGCCGGCCTCGGCCTCTTCGGCGTTCATGCCGGCGACGCCGACCAGACGCCCGGCCAGATGCATGTCGTAGACATCGCCTTCGCGGCCGTTGACCAGTTCATCGCTGACCCACTGGCACTGCTTGAGCAACGCGCGGTTGTCGCTCTCGCCCTCCTGCTCGACCTTCCACCAGGTCAGGTTCTCACCGGTGGCGGTGGGCACGAACACGATGCCGGAATTCTCGCCCACGACCGGCTTGCCCGGCGCGTGCAGGTCCGGATCGAAGCCGTGCTCGCGGAGGTCGTCGGATTCCAGGGCGTAGGCGCCGTCGTCGTCGACGGTCGCCTGCACCGTGGCGGGAACGAAGGCGTGCTGGTCGCCGATGCCGGTCTGGCTGACATCGGTGCTCAGCCCGCGCATGAGCACGGCGCCGACGAGGATGGTTGAGAACACGATCAGCAGCCCGCCCTTGAGGAACTGCACGTAGGTGGTCGAGGCCATGCCGGCGGTGGCGACGATGGTGATCACGATCGCGCCGACCATCGTCACGCCGACCCAGTGCGGCAGGCCGAGCAGGGGGGTGACCAGCACGCCGGCGCCGACCATCTGCGGAATGAGGTAGAAGATCGACACCACCAGCGTGGAGATGGCCGCGACGAGTTTGATGCCGCGGTGGTTGAAGGTGCTGTCGAGCGCATCGGTGAAGGTGTACTTGCCGAGCCGCTTCATGGGTTCGGCGACCACGAACAGGGCCACGATCCAGCCGGCGAGATAGCCGATGGAATAGAGGAAGCCGTCGTAGCCGACGGTGGCGATAAGCCCGCAGATGCCGAGGAAGGACGCGGCGGAGAGATAGTCGCCCGCGAAGCTGACGCCGTTGACGCCCCAGTGGATCTGCCCACCGGCGGCGAAGTAGCCGCTGGCCGATTTGGCCCGCCGGCCGAGGTAGAAGGACAGCCCGATCACGAAGATGACGAAGGCCGAGAAGATGCTGATCGCAATGATGTTGATCTCGCCGCTCACGCCTGCGCCTCCTCATTCGTATCGTTGGTCGACGGTTCCTGGGGTGCGGTGGGCTCGACCCCGAGCTCGCGCTCCTTGGCCGTGCACATCGCGCTGTAGATCAGCGCCAGGATCAGCGCGAAGATGATCAGCCCCATGCCGTAGAGCACCGCGAGGTTCAGCCCGCCGAGGCCGACGTATTGCATCGCCCGACCCTCGGTGAGGACTGTCAGCAGCACGAAGCCAGCGTAGATCACGCAGTAGAGCAGGAACATGATCACGCCGAGTCTGGTCTTGTAGTCGGCCGCCGGATCGGGGCCGCTGGAGGAAGCGGGTTCGTGCAACATGCGGGCTCCTTGTGCGGATTGCGCGCCGCGGGCTTCGCTGGCAGCAAGGCACGGCTATAGGCAGAGACGATCAGGGCGCAAGGGCGGAGGCACGGTTTCACAAGCCGGCCACCCAGTCACCAGCCTGTTCGCAGGGTCTGCTGGCACCGCGTTGCAGGTGGGGTTGGCGTGAGAGCGGCGAGGCCATAGGATCGGCCGGCGCGATGCAACATCCCCCGCGCGACCACCGTCTTTTCGCCCTGCTGCGGATCGCCCTGCCGCCGGCTTGCGCGGTGGCGCTGTTCGTGATCGCGATCCACGCGATCATCGTTCCGGCGACCGAGCAGGCGCTGATCGCGCGTAAGCGCGAGATGATCCGCGAACTGACGCATTCGGCCTGGAACCTGCTACGGC
>JBEPXK010000110.1:2087-9751 GCA_041641915.1 Planctomycetota bacterium | reverse complement strand
CATCAGGCTAGCCACAAGGAGGCGACGGTCCATGCGCAACGCAGTGACGCCGGGGCGGGCCGGTGTCACTCGTTTACGCATCTGCGCAACCGATGTCACCTGCGCAACCGATGTCACCGCCTGCCTGCTCGGGCCAGCCGGCCCGGCTCGCCACCAGGCCTGGTGAAATGTCTGAGCGGGCTTGTCACCACGCTGCCAGGCCCGACAGGCACGGTAGGTGCTAGCCATCTTCGCTGGATCGCTCGCGTGGCGAGCGTAGGTTGGCCACTGGGAGGTCCGGGTTATGGAGCCGCTGCGATTCCTCGACTCGGTACGCGCGCGTCTGCGCGCGGCGCTCGGTCTCGACGGCACGGCGCGGTTGTTTGCCTATCTCGCCGCCGGCTTCCTGCTCATCGCACTGCTCGACTACGTCAACACCGTGCCGGCGTGGTTGCGGGCGGTGGGGCTGATGGTGCTGGCTCTGACCGCCGGGGTGGTGGTCTGGCGCCGCTTCCTGCGACCGCTGCGTCAGGATATGAGCGCCCCCGTGCTCGCCGGGTTGGCCGAGCGGCGGATCCCGGGGCTCGACGGGCGCCTGTTCACCGTGGTCGACGGTCTGCCGCTGAGCGAGGAGGATCGCGCGGTGATCACCCGGCGCTGCGACCGCGCGGCGCTGCGCGATCTGGTGCGCTTCGATCGCTCGCGGCGCTCGCTCGGCGCGGCGGTGGCCCTGGGCCTGGTGCTCGGCGCGATCGCCTGGCAGTGGCCGGCCTGGCTCGGTACCGCCGGTGGGCGGGTGTTCCTGCCCTGGAGCCAGGATTACGCGCATCCGCGCAGCTGCGCCGTTCAGGCGCAACTCGAACAGCCGGTGGTCAGTGCCGATGCGATGGTGGTGCTCCAGGCGCGCGCCTTGCGTGGTGGCCCCGCTCCCTTGCGGGTCGAATGGGAGGCGCGCGACGGCAAGCGCAGCGGCAGTTTCACTGCCGAAAGCCTCACCGGGCCCTGGCGCGAGCAGCTGGCGTTGCCGCCGGGCGAGCACCGCATCGCGGTGCGCTACGGCGATTCGCTTCCCGACATCTGCCGCGCGCTGGTGGTGGAGCGGCCCGAACTCGATGCGATCGCCTTCACCATCACCCCACCGGCATACGCCGGCCTCGCGCCGACCACCGTCAAGAGCCCGAGCGCGGTCGAGGTGCTTGCCGGCAGCCGGATCGAGGCCTCCTTTGCGTTCACCCGCCACCCGCAAGCCGAGGAGCAGCAGCTCGCCGTGCTCTATGGCGACACCCCCGTGCCGGTGAGCCGGGGTGCCGACGGCAGGCACCACTTCGCGCTGCCGATCACCCAGGGCGCCGAGTTGCATCTCGATGCCAGCGATCACCATCGTTTCCCCGGCCATGACGAGCCCTTCGCCATAGACGCCTATCCGCGCAAGTCGGTGCCGGTGAGCCTGCGGCTCGACGCCCGTCCGCGGGTACGTCTGGTCGGCCCCCGGCCCAACGAAGCGGTCACCCTGGTCGCGGAGATCCCGCTGCAGGTCAGCGCGACCGATGATCTCGGCCTGGAGAGCCTCGAATTGCGCGGCCAGCTGCGCGGTGGCGAGCGGGACACGGCGGCGCCGGATGCCGGGCGCGATGAGGAGGGCTATCGTCAGCTGCGTGGTTTCGACCTGCCGCTGGTGGCGGGTCAGCGCCAGCGCGAGGCCTCGCGCGCCTACCGGCTGGTGGTCAGGCAGCTGGCCGAGGTCGGCCAGGAGCTGCTGTTGGTGGCGGTGGCCCGCGATGCCAACGACATCACCGGCCCCGGCGAGGGTCGCAGCGACCCCTTGGCCTTGCGCGTGGTCGAGGAGCAGGCGCTGCGCGAGGAATTCGACCGTATGCTCGGCGAGGCCCGCGACCGCCTGTCGCTCTCGCGCGATCAGCTGGCTCCTGGCATCGGCGAGCCGGAGAAGATGACCATGGCCGCGCGCTCGGCGCGTTCGGTCGCCCGCCGCGCAGAGGAGCATCTGAGCGAGGTGCGGCGGCGCTGGGAGCAGAACCAGCTCGAGCCGGAGCCGCTCGAACGACTGAGCCGGGCCGCCGGGCTGGTCGCCGATGACGCCTTGCCGCGCCTCTCGCGCGCCGCCGGTGGTGACGCCGACCTCGAGAACGCCCGCAACGCGGACCGCGCGCTGGGCGAGGCCGAACGCATGCTCGCCTCGTTGCTGCAGAGCGGTGATCTGGCCGACACCCTCGCTCGCCTGCTCGAGCAGGAACGTGGCCTCGCCACCGAGAGCAGCGCTTTCGTCGTCCGCTATGCCACGCGTGACCTCGATGCGCCCGGCAGCGCGCTGCAGGGCAGCCTGACCGAGCGCCAGGCGGTGATCGCGCGCCAGCTCAAGGAATGGGAATCCCGGCTGCTGGCGGAAAGCGCCGGGGCACGCGAGGAGGCGCGCGCGCTGGTGCGCGACCGTCAGCCGGCGGGGCTGCTCGCACAGGCCGCCGACGTACTGGCGCGTGAGCGCGGCCGCAAAGGCGCCATCGCCCAGCAGCAGGAGGCGATCGTGATCATGGCGCAGCTGTTGCAGCAGCTGCGCGGCGGCCAGGACGCGGCGATGTTCGCCACCGCCGCCGGCGAGCTGGCCGAACGCGAAGAGGCGCTGGCGCGGGAACTCGAGGAGGGTGCGCCCCCCGGTACCCTGCGCGAGCGGCAGGAACAACTCCGTCGCGAAACCGGGGATCTGGCCGATCGCATGGCCGATGCGGGGATCGAGAACCAGGATGCGGAGGGCGCGCTCGCCGGCGCCCAGAGCGCCCAGGAAGGCGCCACCCAAGCGATGGGCGCGGGTGATCGGCCCGAGGCGCAACGCCAGGCACGTACGGCGGCCGACCAGCTGCGTCAGGCCCAGCGCGCGCTCGAGGGCGAGGCCGAGCAGGACCAGGCCGCTGAAGAAGGCGAGGACGAGCAGCAGCCGCCAGATATCCTCGCGCTGATCGAGCGCCTGCGCGATGAGCAGGCGCGGGTGGTGCGCGATCTGGCTGGGTTGCATGACGACATGGTCGCCGCGCGTGCGCGGCGCGACCAGGAGAGCGACGCGCCGCTGACCTTCGGCGAGAAGCGCATGCTCGCACCCGTGGCCGAACGCGAGGAGGGCGTCCAGCTGCTGCTGCAGGAGGAGGGGATCAAGGCCCTCGATGAAATGCCCATCGCCAAGCGTGCGCTCGAACGGGTCGACGCGGCGTTGGGGCGCAGCGTGGAGCACCTGCGCACCCCGGCGCTGGGCCAACGCGGCCTGCGTCTGGCCCGGACTGCGCTCTACGAACTCGACCGGCTGCTGGCGATCGTCGACAGCATGCCCCGCGGCGAGGAGGAGGAGGCCGAGGGGCAGGGCCCGCAGGGGGACCAGCAGGCGAATCAGGCCCCGTTCCCGCCACGGGCGCAGGTTGCGCTGGTGGCGGCCGAGCAGCGCGAACTGCGCGCCTTGACCGCGGCCGGCTATCCGGGCGATCTCGCGGCGCGCCAGGCCGAGTTGCGCGAGTTGTGTCAGGCATTGGTCAAGATGTCCCGCCCCGGCAGCCGGCCGCACGTCTTGCTGCAGCGCGGCTTCCGCGCCGCCGCCAGCGCGGCCTACGAGCTCGAACAGGGCAGCGGGCGCCTTGCCCACACCCTCAACGAACAGGATACGGTCAGCGCGGCCCTGGGGCGCGTGCTCGCCGAGGCCCGGCGCTCGCGGAGCCAGCAGCCGCAGCCCTCTGAGTCGCAGCAACGGGAACGGCAGCGACGGCAGACCGGGCAGAGCGAGCGCCAGCGCGCCGACCGCGATCGCCAGGGCGAGCAGCAGGAGGGCGAGCAGCAGGAGGGGGATGGCCAGGAGGCCCCGGGCGAGGCGGAGGGCGTCGCGGAAAGCGAGGCCGACGGCGAGGCGACGGTGGAGACGCCCGACGAGACCCGCGCCTGGCTGATGCGTTTCCCGCCGGTGATGCGGCGGCAGCTGCAGGAATCGCTCGATCGCGAACTGCCGGTCGAGGGGCTGATGCTCTACCGCCGCTTCCTCGAGCTGCTTCTGGAGGAGAGTCCATGAGGAGGGTAATTTTCGCCTGGGTGTTGGTGGTAGCGCTCGGCGCCGCCGAAGCGCCCGAGCTCGCGCTCGAGGCCGCGGTGGATCGTGGGCTCGCGGCCCTGGTGCGGATCCAACGGGCCGACGGCAGCGTCGACCAGGGCACGCGGATCACCTCTCTGGCGGGCATGGCCTTTCTCGCCGGCGGGCACACGCCGACGCGCGGCGCCTACAAGCAGGCCAGCGCGAAGTGCCTGGACTACGTGCTCGACAACCAGGACGCGCTCACCGGCTTTCTCGGCAGCAACAACCATGCGGGAATGTACGAGCATGGCTTTGCCACGCTCTACCTCGCCGAGGTTTACGGCATGTCGAACGACCGGCGGGTGCGCAGCGCGCTCGAGGCGGCGCTCGATCTGATCTACCGCTCGCAGAACGCGGCCGGCGGCTGGCGCTACTACCCGACGCCGGTCGATGCGGACATCTCGGTGACCATCTGCCAGATCATGGCCATCCGCGCGGCCTACAACATCGGCATCGGCGGAACCAAGAGCCAGCAGGTCATGGCCGCGGCGGTGGATTACGTCCGCTCCTGCGCCAACCCCGACGGTAGTTTCGACTACCAGGCGAGCAGCTCCAGCGGTTGGGGCACCAAAGGCGCACGCGGCGTGCCGCGCTCGGCCGCCGGCAGCATGTGCCTGATCGGCGCAGGCGCCGCTTCCGGACTCGAAGACCGACACCTCGGCCCGGCGCTGGGTTTCTTGCGCGAGCACTTCGCCGAACACCTCGAAGCGCAGTCGAACTGGTTCTGGTACGGCCAGTACTACTGCGCGCAGGCGATGTTCCATTCGCCGCAGGAAGACGACTGGGCCACCTACTGGCAGGCGGCCTGGCCGACGATCGTCGAGCTGCAGAAGGCCGATGGCCTGTGGCTGGGGCCGGATTCCTCCTACGGCGCCGGCTTCAACACTGCGATGGCGCTGATTATCCTTCAGATCCCGAACAACTACCTGCCGATCTTCCAGCGCTGAGCCGCGCCGCTGCGTCGCCGCGGCGCCCGATTGCCATGAGTTACATCCATCCCCTGCGTCTGGCCGGGCTCGAGCTGGACAACAACCTCTGTCTCGCGCCGATGGCCGGTTACACCAACCTGCCCTTCCGGCTGATCGTCAAACGCATGGGCCACTGTGGCCTGGTGGCGACGGAGATGGTCGCGGCGATGACCCCGGCCCAGCGGCGCGCCGATCGGGCCTTCGCCACCGCCGTCGCCCATCGCGCCGAGGAGCGCCCGCTGGCGATGCAGGTCTACGGCCGCGAACCGGAGCTGTGCGCCGCGTGTGCTGGCGAACTGCAACACGCCGGCGCCGACCTGGTCGATCTCAACTGCGGCTGTCCGGTGCGCAAGGCCAAGCAGGCCGGTTGCGGCGTGGCACTGATGCGCGAGCCCGAACGCGTGGGGGCGATTCTGCGCGCGATGCGCGCGGTCACCACGGTACCCCTGGGGGTCAAGATCAGGCTCGGCTACGATCCGAGCCGGCGCACCGGGGTCGCGGTCGCCCGTATCGCCGAGGATGCCGGGGTCGATGTGATCACGGTCCACGCCCGCACCGGCGAGTCGAAGCACGGCGCCGCTCTCGATTTCGCCGGTCTGGCCGCGGTCCGCGCCGCGGTCGCCGTGCCGGTGATCGCCAACGGCGACATGCACCTGGAGCAGAACCTCCGCCGCGCCCGCGACGAGGCCGGGGTGGACGGTTACATGATCGGTCGCGGTGCCATCGGTCGACCGTGGATCTTCGCCGAGCTCCACGCGCGTTTCGCCGGCCAACCCAGCGCCGTGCCGGACCTCGAACGGCGCGCGGAGCTGCTGCGCGAGCACTTCGCGTTGGTGCTCGAACTCTACGGTCGTGAGCGCGGCCTGCGCATCATGCGCAAGTACTCGCTGCTCTATTTCCACGGCCAGCCGGGGATCCGTCGCTTCCGCGACCGCTTCGTGCGCATCGCCACTCCGGAGGACTTCGACGCGATCGTCGCGGACTACCTGGCCGAGGCACGCGCCCACGGCGCAGCATGAACGCCGCTCGGCGTGACCACCGGCTCGCGGTTGCCCCGCCGGTTCGCGCGAGCAAGCTGTGCCCGATCCGGTGAAAGCCGGACGTGCGAGCGGGCAAAGCGCGTAGGGAGCAAGCATGAAGAAGTTTCTGGTGTTCGTCATCATCGTCGGTGTGGGTGGCTATTTCGCATGGACCAGACACTGGTTCGGGCTCGGCGTGGACAGCGCCGATGCAGCCGCGGACAACGGTCCGGACGAGGCGGCGGCCTCAGAGGAGGACGGCATCGGCGACGATCTCTCGCTCGATGGCGGGGGCGAGGACGGCGTCGACGACGGCGAGGCGCCGGAGTCGGACGAACTCGACGCACAGCTTGCTCAGCGCCTTGAGAAAGCCGACGCCGCGTGGCAGAAGGTGGTCGATGCCGGTCAGGACCCGGCGGGGCATCAACAGGCGCCCTCCTTACTGGCCGCCTACACCGCGGCGCTGCGCGCGACCTACAACAAGCCGGCGCTCAAGGAGCTCCAGCAACGTCTGGTCGAGGAGCGGCTGAGCCCGCTCGGTGAGCGCATCTTCTTCACCGGGGTGGTCCACGAGGATCCAGACCATCCGTATTTCCTCCACCACAGCGTGGCGCCGGGTGAGACCCCCGGGCGTATCGGGCGTGGTTACGGCATCAGTGAAGAATACGTGATGCTGCTCAACGGCATCGACGACCCGACCCGGCTCCAGGTCGGCGAACGGCTCAAGGTGGTCCGGACCAAGGAGCAGGGATTCTCCATCCACGTCGACAAGAGCGGCTACTATCTCGACCTGTACATCTGTGACCTGTTCGCACGACGCTACCCCGTGGGCATCGGCGCTCCGGAGACCCCGACCCCGACCGGCAAGGCCCAGATCGACACCCGCGCCTGGCATCCCAAGTGGACCATGCCCGACGGCCGGGTGGTGCCCTATGGCCATCCCGACAACATCCTCGGCCCGATCTGGCTGCGCCTGCGCCCGGACCAGATCCAGCAGGCGGGCATCGGCATCCATGGCTACGACGGCGACCCTGAGCAGGCGGTGCGGGTCAAGGCCAGCAACGGCTGCGTACGCATGCGCAACGAAGACGCGATCCAACTCTACCGCGTGTTGACCCGGGTGCACTACGACAGCCAGGACCCGGACCAGCTGCTTCAGCGCTCGCCGATGTGGGTGACGATCGTCGATTAAGCCCCGCGCGCGTCAGCGCGCCGCCGAGGGGGGGGGCATGGGGGCCGGGCCGGCCCCCAGCGGCCGACAGCGCCCTGTTTTCCGCCGAATATGGGCTGGTGGAGCGCGTCGAGCGACAGCGAGGAAGCCGGGGCCGGAGGGATGGCGGAAACGCCAGCGAAGCTGGCGAAGGGCGACCGAGGCCGTGGGGGGGGGCGAAGGCGGCATCGCGCAGCGATAGGTGGCCCCGGTGGGGCCACCGGGCCGACGCAGCGCAGCTGGGGTGTGCGTGAGCGCGCGAGGGGGCAGCGCCCGCTCTGTTAACGGTCGGTCGCGCCCGAGACGGATCGATGGTCACGGCCTGTGGGAGCGGTAGGGCGTGGTGCGGCTGTGTCACCCAGCGGCGGGGT
>JBEPXK010000110.1:0-2077 GCA_041641915.1 Planctomycetota bacterium | reverse complement strand
GGCGACCGAGGCCGTGGGGGGCGGAGGCGGCATCGCGCAGCGATAGGTGGCCCCGGTGGGGCCACCGGGCCGACGCAGCGCAAGCGCAGCCCCGCAGCGAAGCGAGGAGCAAGCGCAGCTGGGGTGTGCGTGAGCGCGCCCGAGACGGATCGATGGTCACGGCCTGTGGGAGCGGTAGGGCGTGGTGCGGCTGTGTCACCCAGCGGCGGGGTGGTGGGCGTGGCGATCGTAAGGTCCTGGATGGGCGGCAATGGAACTGGTGTCACCGCTCGTTTGCGAGGAGTAAGCGCCATGTCCTTCCGTTCCCTGATCGTCTCGTGTTGCCTGATCGTTGTGGCTGTATGCGCGATGATCGCGTCATGGCCGTCTGCGCAGGAAGCCGCGCCGCTTCCAGCCGCTGCTCCGCCCGCGACGGCCCACGGGCCGGCCACGCCAGATCCGGCAGCGGACGCGGCGTTGCCGCAGCCGGACCGGACAGCCGCATACGCGGCTGACCCGCTGCGGCCGCTGGCCCAACCGGTCGTCCCGGCGGCATCCACCCCGGCCGATGCCCAGGCGGCAGCGGTTCCGGGCGCCCGGCCCGCGATCGCGGATCCGGCCGAGGTGGGCCAGGATGTGGCCTCAGACGGCGAGGCCCCACTACCAACCGGCATCCCCGCGCGTATCGGCAAGCGCGAGGTGGTGGTCGGGGAGATCGAAGAACGCGATGAGGCGACCGGACGTGTGCATCGGCGGCGCATCCCCATCATCGCCGACCGGGTGCTGGTGCGGCTGCAGCCCGGGGTCGAGCGCGCGGCGCTGGATCGTCTGGCGCAGGCGCATGGTGCGACGATCGAGCGGCGTCTGCGTGTGCCGGGCCCGGTGTACGAACTCAAACTCGCGCGGCGCGGCGCCGCGGCGGTCCGCGCCGCGGTGGACCGTTTCCGTTCCGCGGCGGCCACCGTGGCCTCGGCCCAGCCGGATGTGGTCTATACCATCGTCGGCGATCCGGTGATCCCCGATGACGAGCATTTCGACAATCTCTGGGGCATGCATAATACCGGCCAGTCGGGCGGCACCGACGACGCCGACATCGACGCGCCCGAAGCCTGGGCACAGACCACCGGCGACGACGGGATCATGGTCGCGGTGGTCGATACCGGCATCGACTACACGCATCCGGATCTGGCCGCCAACATGTGGACCAACCCGGGAGAGATCCCCGACAACGGCATCGACGACGACGGCAACGGCTACGTTGACGACGTGCACGGCTACGATTTCATCAATGACGACGGCGACCCGATGGACGACCATTTCCACGGCACCCACTGCGCCGGTACCATCGGTGCGGTCGGCGACAACGGTACGGGCGTCGCCGGGGTGGCCTGGGACGTGCGCCTGGTGGCGATCAAGGGCCTCGCGGCCAACGGCTCGGGCACCGGCTCCGGTCTGGCCGAGTGCCTGGCCTACGCGCACGCCATCGGCGTCGATGTGACCTCCAATTCCTGGGGCGGCAGTTATAGCGATTTGGTCCACGATCAGATCATCGACGCCGGCAACCACGGCGTGATCACCGTGGCCGCCGCGGGTAACGCCACCACCGACCTCAACGCCAGCCCCACCACCTATCCGGCTTGCATCAACCTGCCGCACGTCGTCACCGTCGCCGCGACGGACAAGGACGACGCGATGTCGAGCTTCTCGAACTGGGGCAGCAAGTACGTGGAACTCGGTGCGCCGGGATCGAGCATCGTCAGCACCATGCCCACCGAGATGACCGACGCGATGGAGGAATACGATCTCATCACCGATTACGCCGGTCTCAGCGGCACCTCGATGGCCACCCCGCACGTCGCCGGCGCGTGCGTGCTGGCCAAGGCGGCCGATCCGGCGACCACGCCGGAGCTGGTACGGCTGCTGCTCATGCACACTGCGGATGTCACCGATGCGATGGCCGGCAAGGTCGAGAGCGACGGGCGCTTGAACGTTGCCACCCTGGTGGAACGGGCGGCCGGCTCCTTCGCGGTTCTCATCGATCGCAGTCTCGACGACGACGCGGCGAACGGCAGCGACGGCAACTCCGATGGGATGTGGG
>JBEPXK010000109.1:0-9774 GCA_041641915.1 Planctomycetota bacterium | reverse complement strand
CGGCATCGCGCAGCGATAGCCGGCCCCGGTGGGGCCGGCGGCCGGTGGAGCGCGACGAGCGACAGCGAGGAAGCCGGGCCCGGAGGGACGCAGAAAACGCGGCCGGAGGCCGCGAACCCCGACAGAGGCCGTGGGGGTATGCGCCGAAGGCGCGAGGGGGCAGCGCCCCCTCTGAAGGAAGCCTCGAATCTACCAGCGGACGATGCAGATCTCGCCGGGGCGGTAGTCGATGACCCAGGCATCCTCTTCGGGGGTCGGTTCGAGGCTCTGGATGATGCGGCCCTTGAGGTCGACCAGCGAGGCGTCTTTGCTCGCGCGGGCGAGAGGGAAGAGCAGCGCGCGGCCCTGTCGGCCTTCGCTCTCGGCGAACACGGTCTCGGCGCTGCCGTCCTCGATCTGGCGCGTCCACACGGGGACCAGGTTCTGACCCACGCTCAGCCGTACGCTGGCGGCGCGGGGCGGGACGTCGTCGGCCGGTTGGGGCGGGAGCGCGAGCGCCGTGGCGAGCTGGGCGAGGCCGAGCTGGTCGTGGTCGCGGCGGGCGTCAGCGAGGGCGTAGGTCACGGTGCCGGGCACGCTCAGGCGCAGGTGTCCGCCGAGGGCGCTGACCTGCAGCGGGTGCATGCCGGCCACGGCAAGCCCGGCGCTGCCGGGTGGGTCGCCGATCCAGGCCCAGCGGCAGCCGTGGCGATGCTGCGGACGCGGTTCGGTCACGCTGGGGTTCTGCGCCAGGATCTCGATCCCGGCTTCGCCGCCGCAGCGCAGGTGGCCGTCGCGCCAGGTGGTGGCGTGGTCGAGTTCAAGCGGGGGGGCGTCCTGCTCGCCGCTCCAGGTTGCGGCGATGCGCAGGCAGGACTCCGCGGCGTGGAGGGTGTAGGTCAGGCGCAGCACGGCGTCGTCGAGATCCCAGGTCACCCCGAGGCGGGCGCGGACCGGGCCGCTCTCCACCACCGACACGCTGGCGGTTCCGGCCAGAGGTACGCCGCGCAGCAGCGGGGCGGGCATCGGCGCGGTGATCGGCTGGAATCGGCCGTCGATGCACAGCCGGACGATCAGGCCGCGGTCGTCGAATTCGGCTCGCACCCGGCCGTTGTCGAGGCAGTGGGTGTCGACCTCCCAATGGGGGCCGGCGACCGGGTCGTCGAGCGGGATGAGGTCGCGGCATTCGAGCGGCGCCAGGCGCAGGGAGGTGAGCATCTGCGGCCCGAAGGGGCCTTCGATGACCTGGACCGGGGCGTTGAGGCCGTGGGCGTCGGTCACCGCCCACGGCGCGGGCGCGCCCTCGAGCGGCAGGTCGACGATGCAGCTGCGCTCGAGCGGCAGGGGGTTGAAGGCGCGCAGCGCGGCGTCGTGGGCATGACGCAGGCGATCGCTGGAACGGGTGCGGCGCTCACCGTCCGGTCTGTCGACCAGGTCGACGACCGCATCCCAATCGGTTGGCAGGGCGTAGCCGACGGTGGCGGCGGCATCGGCCAGGCGACCGTTGTCGACGCTGACGTCCCAGCGCGCCGAACGGCGGCGCGGCCGTGCGGGGTCGCAGGGCAGGGGGCCGCGGTGGATCGGCCCGCCGGTCTGCGCGTCGTCGCCACGTGTGACCTGGACCCGGCTGCCAGCGGCGCCTTCCCAGATCCAGCACTGCGGCAGATCGGGGTGATCGCAGATCAGGCGAGGGATGGCCGCCAGGTGTAGCAGCTGTGGCAGGCAGCTGTTGCCGTAGGGCAGCCGGGTGAGGGCCACTGCCTCGGTGCCGCTGCGTGCGGCGCGGCGCAGCCAGGTGAGCAGGATCGGCAGGGGCGGCAGACAGCCGTCTTCGGTCAGTGGGATCTCGATGGCATCCATCGCTATCCATGATGCCGCGCCGGACGGGAAAGCTCAATCGCGAAGGAGGGGGCGCCCGTGCGGATCGTCGGTGATGGGCCGCAGCCGGCGCTCAATCGCCCAGGCCGAGGGTTTCGCGCAGTTCTGGACTCAGCGCGAAGGCCGCGCGATGGGTCTGGGCCGTCCAGTGACGGCACGAGCCCGGCGGCGGATGCAGTGGTTCGGCCGGCAGGGCGGGGCCGGTCCAGGCCACCGCCAGCGGCGCTGCGGCGAGGTGCGCTGCCGGGCTGCGATAGACTGCGAGCTGTTTGCGATGCGCGCGCAGCGCGGCGAGCGCGGTGCGGCAGGCGGCCGGGTCGAGCGCGGGGTTGCCCAGCGGGGCGACGAGGATCCCCTCGTGCGCGAGCCGGCGGCAGAGCAGCGGGGCGAAGGGGCGCGGGTGGACCAGGTCGGCGGCCGGCGCGGCGAGCTCGGCGCCGTCGACCACGATTACGTCGAAGCGGTCGGCGTGCTCGGCGAGGTAGCGGTGGGCGTCGTCGAACACCAGCTCGACGCGCGGGTCATCGAGCCCGGCGGCGCAGGCGGGGAACCAGTTCCGGCTGGCGGCGGTGACCGCGGCGTCGATCTCGATCACCACGATGCGTTCGACCTGCGGGTAACGGGCGGCCTCGCGCGCCACGCCGCCATCGCCGCCGCCGAGGATCAACACCCGCCGTGCGGCGGGATGGCAGGCGATCGCGCTGTGGGCCAGGCCCTCGGCGTAGGCGGCCTCGGCGCTCTCGCTGAGCACCAGGCGGCCGCCGAGGGCGAGGATGCGGCCCAGCAGTGGCGAGTCGTAGACCGCCAGCCGCTGGAACGGCGTGCTTTCGGCGTGGAGGCAGCCGTTGAGCTTGAGTCGCAGCGCGCAGCGGTCGCCCCAGCTCTCCTCCAGCCACAGGTCGAGGGCGTCCACGGCTCAGTCCTCCAGCACCACGACCGGCGGGCGCGGCAGCGAGTTGAAGGTGCTGGCGCTGGCGTGGGTGTAGGCGCCCATCATCGGGCCCGCCAGCAGTTCGCCGATCGCAAGTTCGGGCAAAACGATGCCGTCGTAGACCACGTCGATCGAATCGCAGGTCGGACCCGCGACCACGCTCAGATGGCGCGGCCGCCCTTCTGTCGATTGCAGCGGCAGCAGGGGGTAGTCGGCATGATCGTAGACCTTGCCCGAGTAACAGCCGTAGAGGCCGTCGTCGAGATAATACCACATGACCCCGCCGCGCAGGCTACGCCCCTGCACCGCGGTGAGCAGGGCTGCGGCGGGGGCGGCGATGTAACGCCCCGGCTCGGCGATCAGCCGGGTGTCAGGGAACTGGCGCGCGAGTTCGGCCGCAATCGGCGCGCAGAAATCGGCGATCGGCATCACCTGTTCCTGGTAGGCGACCGGGAAGCCGCCGCCGATGTCGAGGGTGTCGAGGTGGATGTCCTCGAGTGCGGCAAGGTTGAAGAGCTGGCGGCAGAAGGCGATGGCGTCGAGGTATTTGTACGGGTAGCTGTTCTGGCTGCCGGCGTGGAAGCACAGCCCGCGCACGCGTAGCCCGGCGTCGCGGGCGTGGCGCAGCAGATCGAGCGCGGCGTCGGGCGCGGCGCCGAACTTGTAGCTGAGGTCGACCACCGCATCGCGCGAGCGGAAGCTCAGCCGCAGCAGCAGCTCGCACGCGTCGGCGTAGGGGGCGAGCTTGTCGAGTTCGCAGGCGTTGTCGTAGACGAAGGTGCGACATCCGTAGTTCAGGGCGTGTTCGATGTCGCTGCGGCGCTTGATCGGGTGGGTGTGGATGCAGCGCGCGGGGTCGACGCCGGCGGCGCGGACCAGATCGACCTCGCCGTTGGAGCAGAGATCGAAATCACAGCCCTCGGCCGCGAGTGCGGTGATCACCGCCGGATGGGCAAAGGCCTTGAGCGCGTAGTGGATCGCCACCCCCGGCAGCGCGGCGGTGATGTTGCGGTAGCGTTCACGGATCACCGCCGGGGCGAGCAGCAGCACCGGGGTGCCGTGGGTCGTGGCCAGTTCGCGCGCGTGGTCTGCGCTCAGATTGATGCCAGGGATTTGCGGCAGGTCGGCCTCGGAGGGGTGCTCGCTCATGGTCGCTGCTTCCGTGCCACCTGCGGTGCCTGAGGCAGGCCCTCGAGTTCGTCCTCGTCGGCGAAGCGGTGGGCGGCGTCGGTGATCACCGTCACCCCTGCGGCCTCGTCGCGCAGGCGGGCGACGAAGGGGTAGGCGACCTGCATCGCGTGGTGGGTCTGCGGGCTGTAGACCTGCAGGCCGTCGATGCCGCGCGCGGCGAGACGGTCGGCGATTGTCTCGGGCGGCAGATTGGCCACCGCGTCGCTCTGCCCGCTGACCACGATCGCCCAGAGTACGCCATACATCTGGATGTAGACGTAGAAGACGGCCTGGTGCGGCCAGACCGTGCCGAGGGTGCGCAGGATCTGCTGGAATGCCGTGGGACGGGCAATGGGGCTCTCGCAGTGCATCACGAACAGGCCGTGTTCGTCGCGCAGCGTCGCCTTGACCGCGGCGAACATCTCCTGGGTGTAGAGCAGCGCCGAGGGACCGAAGGGGTCGGTCATGTCCATGATCACCGTGTCGAAGCGCTCGTCGGTGGTCTCGATGAAGCGGCGGCCGTCGCCGATGGCCAGCTCGACCCGCGGGTCGTCGAAGGCGCCGGCGCCGATGGTCGGCAGGTATTCGCGACAGACGGCGACCACCCGCTGGTCGAGCTCGCACTGCACCACCCGCTGCGGGCCGTGGCGCAGGACCTCGCGCGCGATGCCGCCATCGCCAGCGCCGACGATGCACACCCGACGCGGGTCGGGGTGGGCGCAGAGCGCCGGGTGGACCATCGGTTCGTGGTAGAGCCAGTCGTTGCGCTCGGCCACCTGGGTGATGCCGTCGAGCAGCATCACCCGGCCCAGCTCGCCGGATCGGCGGATTTCGAGATGCTGGAAGCCGGTATGCTCGGCGTGGATGCGCTCCTGCACATCGTAGAAGTAGCCGAAACGGCCGTTTACGAATTCGGAGAAATACTCGTTGGCCATGCTGCCCTTCCACCGCGGTCCGCGTGCCGGATCGGCGCCACGATACGTTGTGGTCCGGGCCTGCCAAGCCAGCCGCGGTCGGGGCTGGAGCAGAAGGGCCTTTCCCCCGGGCGGGGGACTCTCATGCTCGCAGGCATGGAAGCGGCGTCGGCTTCGCATCTGGTGCGTCCCGAGATCCTCGGTCAGCTGCACAGCCTGCAGGTGGCGGCGCGGGCGATTGTCGAGGGTCTGCGCGCGGGGGCCCACCGTTCGCCGCACAAGGGCCACAGCGTCGATTTCGCCGATCACCGTCAGTACGTTCCCGGCGACGACCTGCGCCACCTCGATTGGAAGGTGCTCGGGCGGCGCGATCGCCTGGTGATCAAGCGCTATGAGGCGGAGATCGATCTCGGCTGCACCGTCGCGGTCGACGGCTCCGGATCGATGGCCTATCGCGGCGAGCGCGCGACCGTCGACAAATACCGTTATGCCAGCCTGCTCGCGGCCAGCCTTGCCTATCTGGTGCTCAAACAGCAGGACCGGGTCGGCCTGCAGCTATTCAGCGAGTCCGGGTTGGTCGAACTGGCGCCGGCGCGGCAGGGACAGCTCGACCGGCTGTGCCACCACCTTGAGGCGCACCGCCCCGAGCTGGGCACCGACGCGGCCAAAGGGCTCGAGCTGCTGGCCACGCCCAACCGGCGCCGCGGGCTGGTGGTGCTGCTCTCGGATTGCATGGCTGGTCTCGCCGACCTCGAGACCGCGATCGATCGCCTGCGCCATCGTGGCCACGACGTGGCCCTGATCTGGCTGCTCGATCCCGACGAGCTCGATCTCGGGGTGCCGTCGGTGAGTCGTTTCCTCGGCCTGGAATCAGACGGCGAGCTGGTGGCCGAGCCGCGTGCCCTGCGGCAGGCCTACCGCGAGCAGGTCGAGGCGCATCGGCTGGCGCTCGAGCAGCTCTGCCTCGGGCGCAAGGTGGTGTTCGTTCCCTGCACCACCGACCAGCCGCCGCAGATCCCGCTCAACCAGCTGCTGGTCGGATTACAGCACGACGCCCGCTGATTTTCCGAACGATCTCATTGAATGATGACAGGAGCGACCATGTCCGGTGAACACGAGCACGTCTACGCGGTGATCATGGCCGGTGGTTCCGGTACCCGGTTCTGGCCGGTGAGCCGGGGCGAACGCCCCAAGCAGCTGACCCGCATTCTTGGCGAGGAGACGATGATCCAGGCCACTCTCGCGCGTCTGGCCGGGATGATCCCGCCGGAGCGGGTGCTGGTCATCACCACCGCCGCCATCGCGGCGCAGACGCGCGCGCAGCTGCCGCAGCTGCCGCCGGAGAACGTTATCGCCGAACCGGTGGGGCGCGACACCGCGGCCTGTGTCTGCCTCGCTGCCGGGGTGGTCGAGCGGATGGACAGCGACGGGGTGATGATCCTGCTGCCGGCCGATCAGCTGATCCAGCCGGTCGACGCGTTCCAGAATTGCCTCGCCGCCGGCGTCGAGGTGGCGCGCCGTGAGTGCGGGCTGGTGACCTACGGCATTCCGCCCCGCTTCGCCGCCACGGGCTACGGTTACGTCAAGCAGGGCGCCGCGGCTGACGCGGCGCGCGGTTGCTCCGTCCACGTGGTCGAGCGCTTCGTCGAAAAACCGGATCAGGCCACGGCCGAGGGCTACCTCGAGGCCGGCTGCTATCTGTGGAACAGCGGCATCTTCACGTGGCGCGCTGACGTGGTGCTCAGCGAGCTCGCGCGCCACTGCCCGCAGCTGACCGCGGCGCTCGAGCCGGTGCGCGCCCAGTGGGGCACCGAGCGATTCGACGCCGCGCTCGAAGCGGCCTACCAGCCGCTGGAGAAGATCAGCGTCGACTACGCGCTGATGGAGAAGGTGGAGACCATCCATGTGGTCACCGCCGATTTCGATTGGGACGACGTCGGCAGCTGGGACGCGCTTCACGCCCATCTCGACCCGGATGCGCAGGGTGTGGCCAGTCGCGGCGAATCGCTGGTGCTCGATTGCCGCAACACCCTGGTGTTCAATGAGGATGGCCCGCTGGTCGCGGTCAGCGGCATGGACGACGTGATCGTGATCAGCACCGCCAACGGGGTGCTGGTCTGTCCGCGCGGCGGCAGTCAGAGCGTCAAGCAGGTGGTCGGCGAGCTCAAGCAGCGGCAGCGCGAAGACCTGCTCTGAACGCGCTTGCGGCCGGACCGGCGTCGCGCCGGTCCGCAGCCTGGCCTCAGGCGCTGCCGTTCGGATCCATCGGCACCGGCGGGACGGGATCGAGCCCCCAGATGTCGCCGTTGTATTCCTGCATGGTGCGGTCGGTGGAGAAGCGCCCGCTGCGCGCGGCGTTGAGGATGCTCGCCCGGGTCCACCATTCGCGATCGCGGTAGGCGATCGCCGCCCGCTCCTGCGCTTCGATGTAGCTGCGGAAGTCGGCCAGGACCATCCAGTAGTCGCCCCACTCGGTCAACGCCGAGACCACGGCGTCGAAGGCGTGCGGGTTGCTCGGGTTGAAGTGGCTGCTGTGCAGCAATTCGAAAACGCGCGCGAGGTCGTCGTCGGCTTCTATCAGCGCGCGGGGGTCGTGGGTGCGGCGTCGTTCCTCGACCTCCTGCGCGGTCATGCCGAAGAGGAAGAAGTAGTCCTCGCCGACGGCGTCACGGATCTCGATGTTGGCGCCATCGAGGGTGCCGATGGTGATCGCGCCGTTCATCATGAACTTCATGTTGCCGGTGCCCGAGGCCTCCTTGCCGGCGGTGGAGATCTGTTCGCTCAGGTCGGTGCCGGGGGCGATGATCTCCATCGCCGAGACGCGGTAGTTGGGGATGAAGGCCACCTTGAGCCGGTCGCCGACGTCGCTGTCGTTGTTGACCACCTCGGCGATGCCGTTGATCAGCGCGATGATGTCCTTGGCCATGGCGTAGCCGGGCGCGGCCTTGCCGCCGATGAGCACCGCGCGCTTGGTCCAATCGGCGGTGTCGCCGCGTTTGATGCGGTCGTAGAGATGGATGATGTGCAGCGCGTTGAGCAGTTGGCGCTTGTACTCGTGGATCCGTTTGACCTGGGTGTCGAAGATCGCGTCCATCGGCAGTTCGATGCCGCAGCTGTCATGGACCAGCTCGGCCAGCCGGGTCTTGTTGGCCGTCTTGACCTCGTTCCAGCGCGCACGGAAGGGGGCGTCGTCGACGTGGTCTTCGAGCCGGCGGAGCTGCGAGAGGTCGGTGACCCACTCGTCGCTGATGGTGCTGTGCAGCAGCTCGCGCAGGTCCGGGTTGCACATCGCCAGCCAGCGGCGAGGTGTCACGCCGTTGGTCTTGTTGTTGAATTTCTCTGGCCACATGGCGTAGAAGTCGCGGAACAGCCCCTTTTTGAGCAGGTCGCTGTGCAACGCGGCCACGCCGTTGACGCTGAAGCTGCCGACGATGGCGAGGTAGGCCATGCGCACCTGCGGCGTGGGCCCCTCCTCGATGATGCTCATCCGGTTCTGGCGCGCGACGTCGCCCGGCCATTTGTTGGCCACTGCGCGCATGAAGCGCGCGTTGATCTCGTGGATGATCTCCAGCAGGCGCGGCAGCAGGCTGCGGAACAGGTGGACCGGCCAGCGCTCCAGCGCTTCGGGCAGCAGGGTGTGATTGGTATAGGCCATGCACGCGGTGGTGGTGCGCCAGGCTTCGTCCCAACCCATGCCCTCTTCGTCGATCAGCAGGCGCATCAGTTCGGCGATGGCGATGGTCGGGTGGGTGTCGTTGAGCTGGAATCGGTTCTTGTCGGCGAACGCGGAGAAGTCGTGGCCGTTGCTGCTGCGCCAGCGGCGGAAGACATCCTTGAGGCTCGCGCTGGCGAGGAAGTACTGCTGGCGCAACCGCAGTTCCTTCCCGTTCTCGCTCTTGTCGTTGGGATAGAGCACCATGGCGATGTTCTCGGCCGCGTTCTTGTCGGTGACTGCGGCGCCGTAGTCGCCGGCGTTGAACTGCTGCAGGTTGAAGCCCTCGGTCGCGCGGGACTTCCATAGCCGCAGAGTGTTGACCGTGCCGTTGCGGTAGCCGGGGACCGGGTGGTCGTAGGGCACGGCGAGCACGTCCTCGGTATCGACCCAGCGCACCCGCAGAGCGCCGTGGGCGTCACGGTAGAACTCGCTGTGGCCGCCGAACTGCACCCGCTGGACGTACTCCGGGCGTTCGAGCTCCCAGGGGTTGCCGTGGACCAGCCAGTGGTCGGGCTCCTCGACCTGGCGCCCGTTGACGATCCGCTGGCGGAACATGCCGTATTCATAGCGGATGCCGTAGCCGATCACCGGCAGCTGCAGCGTGGCGCAGCTGTCGAGGAAGCACGCCGCCAGCCGGCCGAGGCCACCGTTGCCCAGCCCGGCGTCGGGCTCCTGGTCCTCAAGCTGGGCGAGGGAGGTGCCGGCCTCCTCGAGCGCCTCGGCCGCCTCCTGCTCGATGCCGAGGTTGATCAGGGCGTTGCCCATCGAGCGGCCGATGAGGTACTCCATCGACATGTAGTAGGTCCGCCGGCAACCGGATTCGTGATAGGCGCGGTGGGTGGCCTTCCAGCGCTCCATCAACCGGTCCCGCACCGCCAGTACCAGCGCGAGGTAGCGATAGTAGTCGGTCAGGCACCACGGGTCGCGCCCGAGACGACAGGCGAGATTGCGCCAGAAGTCGTTGGCGATCCCGGCCGCATCGAGCGACAGGTGGAGGTTGAGGTTGGCGGTCTGGCCCTGGGGCATGGTCGGCTCCCCTGTGGAGTGGAGGCGGAGTATCCACCGGTCGTGGCGGCGGGGCAACATGGTAACCGGCACCGGTGGCCCGCAACGGCTGTGAATGCGGCGGTGCGAGGGAGGCCCATCGGCCCGTCGCAGAGTGTGACACACAATGCGTGATGGCACAA
>JBEPXK010000108.1:0-9785 GCA_041641915.1 Planctomycetota bacterium | reverse complement strand
GTCGTTCACCGTCAGGTCGTGGGTGTAGACCAGCGGCTGGTACTGCCCGCCGGCCTCCGCTGCGGGATCCACGTCGGTGTAGGTTTCGCTGCCTTCGATATCGATGTCGAAGACGTTCACGCCGGCTTCGCCGTTTTCGAGATCGGCGAAGTGCAACGCGATCCGGTAGTCACCGCTGGCAAGCGGCATTTCGAAACGCCAGCTGCTGCTGTGGCAGATCGCCTGCTGGTAGATCGCGTCGTCGGGCGTGTCGGGGATCGGTTCGGCGGTGTCGCTGTTCCTCCAGGTGCTACTGCCCCAGTTGCCCTTGTTCTGGTTGGCGATCCAGCGGCGGTTCTGGCTGTCGAGCACCGTGGGGCCGCCGCCGTTGACCCGGATCGGCAGACGGCTGTTCGGCGACACCTCGATGGTTTTTTCCTTGAAGGCCATGCCGCGGTAGCGATCGAACACCGCGACGCGCAGGGTGTGGCGCCCGGGCGTGAGATAGGTCGCCTGGACCTGCGTGGCGTCGGCCCCGCTGTGGGTCGGAGCGGCGCGCCCCAGATCGTAACCCTGGCCGAACCACTCGATCCAACTGACGGCATCGTCGCTGTCGCTGGCGGTCACGCTGGCATCGATCACCAGCGGCGCCTCGCCGCTCGACGGACTCACGCTCAGGTTGTCGATGGTCGGCAGCACGTTGGGCGGCGCGTAGTGCAGCGCCAGGGTCAGGTCGCCGTGATTGGTGATGCCGATCAGGCCGAGGCGATCCTCGTCGAAATACGCAGCGCCGATCGGGCAGCCGGCGTCGAGACGCTCGGCGACCGCCGGCCAGGCGAGGATGCCGGCCGACATCACCACCACCGCCGAGCCGTCGCGCGTGTACAGGTGCTGGTCGAAGATGCCGCCGTAGACCAGTGCGCAGGCGGTGTGGCAGCTGAAGAAGGCTTGGGCGCCGGTCTTGTGCAGCAGGTCGAAGGTCCATTTGCCGTTGTCGATGTTGCCCGAGCCGGTGGCGTGCGCCGCGGCGTGGAACAGGTGCCCGCCGATGGTGTAGCCGCACTCGACGCTGTTCGACGGGGCTGCGTCGCGCATCACCAGGAAATCATCGAACAGCCGGTCCGACACCGGTTCGAAGCGATCGGTCTTGTTGTCGATGGTTTCGTTGTCGGTGCTCTTGTCGGTCTTGTGATAGAGCATGGCGCGGCTGGGCAGGCGGGTGCGTCCGGTGCGGAAGGCGTGGTTGTGGTCGAGCCCGCGACGCAGGAGCGTCACCTCGTCGCCATACTTGTACGCGCTGCCGTCGCTCTTGATGGCGAAGAAGCGGCTGGTCCAGATGTCGGCGCCGTCGGTGGTGCTCTCATGGGTCGTATCGAAGGCGGCCATGTGGCGGTAGGCGTCGTCGTGCGTCTCGTTGCCGGTGCGATCGTCGACTGGGATCGGCAGACGGCCGATGAGGATTGCGCCTTCGAGCCCCTCTGGTTCGGCATACAGATCGTTGAGAATGGTCCAGATCGCCTCGGCGTCGGTATTGCTGTCGTCGAGGATCGCGCCGTCGAACGCGTAGCGCACCAGGTGGGGGGCGTACCAACCTTCGTTGGCGATGTCGTGGAGCAGGCGATCGACCTCTGGGTGCAGGTGGTCGTCATAGAGCGCCTGGTTGACGATCACCGCGACGCGACGATCGCCGCTCGGCGGCGCGATGGTGTAGGTGGCGATCTCAGAGTCGCCGGCATCCGAGGCCTTCCATTGTACACTCACCGCTTCGGTGAACGGGTCCGGAGCGGTGAAGCGGAGGTGGGTTCCGCCCTCGACCACCGCGGCGGAACCGGCGGCCGGCGGTGTGGTGATGGTCACGCTCACCGGATCATCCTCGCGGTCGGTCCAGGCCAGCTTGAAGTGCCCGGTGTTGCCGGCGACGCAGGTGATCGTCTGGTCTGCGACCTGCGGGCGTTCGTTGTAGTCATCGTCGAAGACGATGGTGACGGTGGCCTGAGCGGTGGTGGTGCCGTCGGAGACGCTCCAGACGAAGCTGGTCACCGGGGGGTCGGGCAGGCTGTCGAACTGGGTCTGGCTGATGGTGTATTTCAGCACCCCCTTGTAACCCGGGACGTTGAGATTGTGGGTCACCGCGGTGCCGTGGCGCGGTTGGGAGACGATGGTGAAGGTCAGATCGGCGAGCGCGGTGTCGGCGTCGGAGTAGTCGGCTTCGAGCGGGTATTCCTGACCCCCGCTCTCGGGCAGGATGAGGAGCTGGTCGTTGGCGACCGGATCGGCGGCGGCGAGAGCGCCGAGGAACAACAGCAGGGAGAGGGTGGCGCGCAGCGTGGTCGGGATCATCGGGCCTCCGGGACAAGCGGGAACGGTCTACCCGCTTTCCCTTGGGCCCGGGCGACCGCTCAGAACCGTAGGCGCACGACCTGAACGGTGTGTGACATCCACGGTCGATCGTCTGTCTGCGTGAGGGGTGTGGGCTTCCCTCAGAGGGGGCGCTGCCCCCTCGCGCCTTTGGCGCGTACCCCCACGGCCTCGGTCGGGGTTCGCGGCCTACGGCCGCGTTTTCTGCGGGCCTACGGCCCATTTTCGCAGAAAACCACCCCTCGGTCGGCCGACACGTTGACGACGATTCTTGCCGTGCGAAGGTGCTGCGCGAGCTCTGAGGGACCCGTCAGGGATGTGGGCTAC
Source organism: Planctomycetota bacterium (assembly GCA_041641915.1). Lineage (GTDB taxonomy): Bacteria > Planctomycetota > UBA11346 > UBA11346 > UBA11346 > SLQH01. The sequence continues at coordinate 7,121 of JBEPXK010000108.1, read as the reverse complement.
GGCAGCAAGCAGCCGAGGATCGCGCGCAGTCCGCGGCCGCGCAGGGCGCAGCCCCAGGCCTGGCGACGCGCGCCGCCGCGTTTGAGCAGCGGTGCGGCCCGACACAACAGCTGGCGTGCGCGCGCGGGTGTCAGCCGTCCGTCTTCCGCCGCGCGCAACAGCGCCGCCGCTGCGAGCTGGTGGTGATTGGCGTTGGCCAGGGCGTGGGCGAGGCGTTCGGCGAGGCGGGGCAGCGCCGGCATCGCGGGGATGTCCTCGCGGGTGGCCGGTGATCGATCCGCGTCGGCGAGGAAGGGCCAGGCGGTGCGCAAGAGGCGCGCCAGCGCGAGGCGTTCATCGAGTTGTCCGCGGTGGCGCACCAGCAGCGCGATGGCCTCCTGCTCGGAGGCACATTCCAGTTCCAGTGCCGCGCGCAAGGCGAGGCGTTCGGGGTCGGGGGTGGTGGGCAGGCGCCGGTCGCGGCACAGCTCCAGCGCCTCGGCTGGACTGCCATCGGCGAGGGTGATCCGGGCCAGCAGCACGGCCGCGGTCTCGTCATCGGGTCGTTGGCGGTGCAGCAGGCGGGCGGCTTCGCGCGCGCGTTCGAGATCGCCCGCGATCATCAGCGCCTGTATCTGGAGCTGTTGCCACAGGGCGCGGGCGCGGTCGTCGACCTGGTCGTGCGCGCGTTCGAGCTGGCTCAGCGCGGCTTGTGCATCCTCATCGGCGATCAGCAGCTGCGCCAGCAACATGCGGTTGATCGGCGAGAGGTGCTCATCGTGATCGTGCAGGCAGCGCCGCGCTGCCTGCACCGATCCGGCCTGGTAGTGGGCCAGGGCCAGTTCGCGGATCAGCGTCTGGGCCGCATCGCCCGTGGGCCGTTGCGACTCGTCGGCAAGACGGTCGCCGAGCAGGGCGATGGCGGTGTCGACGCGGTCGTGGGCCATGCAGTGGCGCGCCGCCTCCACGCGCAGGTCCAGCCCCAGCGGCAGCTCGCTCAGGCGCTGCCAACAGCGATCGGCGAGCGCGCGTTCGCTGCGGGCATCGTAGACCGCCGCGAGTTGACGCAGGGTTTCCGGCGGGGCCGCTTGCAAGACGGCGTCGAGGTCCGCGGTCAGCGGCGCGAGCAGGCGCTCAGCGACCTTCTTCGTTCCGCCCTGCTGTTCGAGCCAGGCGCCGAGGATCCGCACCGCCGGTTGCGTATCGTCGTGCGCGAGCGCGGCGCGGGTGCAGGCGCGGGCCTGTTCGTGCTCGCCGAGCATCAGCTCGACCTCCGCCGCCTGGAACCAGGCGGCACAGGCTTCGGCCGGGGCCTCGGCGGCGGTCTCGATCTGGCGGTAGGCCGCGCGGCGCGCGCCAGCGCCATCGCCGCCGCGGGCGAAGAGCAGCGCCACCTGGCCCCAGGACACCGGGCGGTCGAGCGTGAAGACCGCGTGGAGTTCCTCGAGTGCGCCGCTGCGCTCGCGCGCCAGCCCGAGCGCCACTCGTCGCATGAGCAACCGGGGATCCTGGCCGTGGGTGGCCAGGCCGCGGGCGATGGCGCTTTCCGCGCCGGACATATCGCCGGCCTGCAGCGAGAGTTCGGCCGCGAGCTCGAACACCGCGGGCGGGCATTCGGCCGGGCGTTCGAGCAGCGCGCCGACCTCTTCTCGCGCCTGGCGGAAACGGCCGTTGGCCATCAAGGTCTGGGCCATCAGCGCGCGGTAATCCGCCTGTGGGGCGAGGCGCACCGCGCGGCGGGCGTAGCGCAGCGCCGCCTGCGGATCCTGCGGCAGGACCAACTCGGCGCGCAGGGCCCAGAGGTGGGCGAATTCCGGCTGGATTTCGATCCCGCGCTCGATCGCGGCGCGGGCGGCGTCGACCTTGCCCTGAGCGCGGCGGGATTCGGCGAGCATGGTCAGCAGTTGCGGATGGTCGGGCAGTTGGCGCAGGCTGGCTTCGGCCTCCTGCTCGGCGCGCTGGGCGTCGCCTTTGACCAGCAGCAGCTCGATCAGTTCGCGCCAGGCCCAGAGGTAGTCGGGCTGCTGGCGCACGGCGCGTTCGAGGTGCGGCAGGGCGGCATCGGGTTCGCCCCGGCAGCGCAGCAGGAAGGCGCGCAGGCCGGCGTTGGTCGGATCGGCCGGGTCGTGTTTCTCGGCCTGGCTGCAGCAGGCTTCGGCCTCGTCGTGACGCTCGCACAGCGCGGCGACTTCGGCCAGTTCGCGCCAGGCCCAGGTGTAGTCGGGGTCGAGCTCGACCGCCTTGCGCAGGTTGGCCATCGCCTCTTCCAGCCGGGCCTCGGTGCGCAGGAGGTCGGCCATGTAGCCGTAGGTCGTGGCCTCGAAGGGATCGATGCTGCGCGCGTGCTCGAGGTGGGTGAAGGCCTCGGCCATCCGGCCCATATGGCGGCAGGTGTCGGCCAGCTCGTGCATGATCCAGGTTGATCCGGGCGCGGCGTCGAGCGCCTGCTTGAATGCAGCGAGCGCGGTGGCCATCTCGCCGCGGCTGCGGGCCAGGGCGCCGAGTTGGGCGTAGGCCCAGGGGTAGTCCGGATCAAGCTCGATCGCCTGCTGGCATAGCGCCTCCGAGCGCTGTGGATCGCGCAGGGTCAGAACCTGGGCCAGTTCAACCAGCGCCCAGGTGGCCTGGGGCCGGCGGTCGAGGATCTCCTCGTAGAGGGCCACGGCGGTGTCGGGTTCGCCACGATCCCAGGCCAGCTGGGCGAGGTGGCCGCGGCACCATTGGTCGTCGGGGTCGACCTCGAGCGCGGCGAGGTAGTGGCGCCGGGCCTGCTCGTGATCGCCCATCTGGCGTTCGAGTTCGGCCAGCTCGCAGAGGGTCCAGTTGTTGTGCGGTTCGAGGCCGAGGGCGGCGAGCAGCTGTTCGCGCCCGGCCTCGAGTTCGCCTTGTTGCCGCAGGCAGGCACCGAAACGCGCGAGCAGGCTGGCGCGCAGTTCGTGGTCCTCGATGTGCTCCTCGCGTAGGAGGCGTTCGAATTCACGTCGCGCCTCGTGGTAGCGGCCCTGGTTGAAGTAGAGGTCGGCGAGGCGATCGCCAGGTTCCTCGTCGAGCGGTTGGCTCGAACGGATGGCCTCGCGGGCCATCTGGGCCCGGCTGAAGTCCTCGCGGCGGACGAAGAACAGGTGGCGGAAGCGCTGCAGGTGGACGTTGATGGTGTGGATCGAGCCGGCCTGGTCGATCACCCGTTCCGCCTCGCCGATCTCGCCGGCCAGTTCCAGCGCGCTGGCGTGGCCCAGGGTGGCCCAGAGGTCGGTCGGGGCATAATGGCGCAAATCGCGGTAACGCCCGACCGCATCGCGATAGCGGCCCTGGCGCATCAGCTCCTCGGCTTCGAGGGTCAGCCGTTCCTCGGGCGAATGGCTGTCGTAGCGGCCGTTCTCGTAGTCGGACATCGTGCCCTCCAACTATCAGCGCTCGCCGATCAGTCCAACCGGAATGTCTGTACGCCCGCTGGCGCGCCCGCTGGCGCCGGCGGTTGCCTGGACGTGCGCACGCTCCAGGCTGGCGCCCATGCCCAGCGATCGCCCCGCCTATCTCGTGTTCGATGTCGAGACCGTTTCCGACGGCCGCCTGATCCAGCGCGTGCGCTATCCCGATTCCCCGGAGCTCGATCCGGCCGCGGCCGTGGCGCGGCAGCGCGCGGAGCTGCTGGAGCGCACCGGATCGGATTTCATCCCCGCCAGCTTCGCGTTGCCGGTCTCCGTCGCGGTGGCCAAGGTGGGCAGCGATCACCGCCTGCTCGATCTGGTGAGCCTCGATCGGCCGCGCTTCCGGCCGCAGATGATCGCGCGCCAGTTCTGGGACGGCTGGCGGCACTACGGTCAGCCGACCTTCGTCACCTTCAACGGCCGCAGCTTCGACATGCCGGTGATGGAGCTCGCCGCCTATCGCTACGGCCTGTCCTTGCCCGAGTGGTTCGACACCTCGGGCCCGGGCTACAGCCATCCGCGCAACCGCTTCAACCAGTCGTTGCACCTCGACCTCCAGGAGGTGCTGACCAACTTCGGCAGCATGCGGATGCACGGCGGGCTCGACCTGCTGGCGACCATCCTCGGCAAGCCCGGCAAGATGGACACCAAGGGGCACATGGTCCAGGATCTGTGGGAGGCTGGCGAGGGCGAACGGATCGACGACTACTGCATGTGCGACGTGCTCGACACCTATTTCGTGTTCCTGCGCACCCGCGTGGTCCAGGGGCGGCTGGCCGCCGAGCGCGAGGCCGAGCTGGTGGCTGCGGCCCGCGAGCTGGTCGCAGCCAAGGCCGAGGCCAACGCCGCGTTGGCGCAGTACCTCGAACGCTTCGGCTCCTGGCAGCCCTACGGGCCGGAGGATGCACCCTTCGTGCGCGAATAGCCTGGCTCAGGCGCTTGGCGTCACGCCCTTGGCGAGGATGATGTTGCCATATTTGGCCGTCTCGCCGGTCATCACCACCGCGTGTGCTTGACGCGCACGGTCGTAGAAGGCGAAGCGGTCGACGCGGGCGATGGTCGGGCAGGGGTCGACGTGGGGCGCGATCGCGGCGCGGTAGGCGGCTTCGACCGCCGGGTCGAGTGCGTCGCCGGGGACCGCGGCCATCATCACCAGCGGGTCGTCGACATAGGCATCGAGTTCGAACAGCGGCAGGATGGCGTCGAGCAGGGGGGCGATGCCCAGGCCGTCGGCGCGCAGCACCCGCTGGTTGCAGTCGTGGCCGGGGAAGTGGGCATCGGCGAGGACAATGGTCTCGCCATGGCCCATGCGGCAGAGGGTAGCGAGCAGATCGGGGCCGATCAGGGGGGAGATGCCTTTGAGCATGGCTGACCTCGTGCGGATGGGTGGGGGATGCCGTTGCGGATCCGAGTGAAAGGAACCGGGCTCGGGCGTCAATACAGGGGGCGGAGAGCCGGCACGGCGCCGCAGCGGCCATTCCGCTGTTGGCACCCGGCGGGGCGTTGTCATAGTAGGGAGCCATGAAGATGCTCAGAATCATCACCACCTGCGTGTGCGCCATCGTGGCGGCCGCTTCGTTCACCGGTTGCGGCAAGGCGCGCGAATGGCAGGGCGCCCCGGCCGACACCCCATCCCGGGACGTGGTCCTGTTCGCCCCGCTCGACGTCGGCCCGCTGGCCGAGGTCTATCCCGCGGCGCGCATCGATTACGCTCGCGAGCTGGCCAAGTCGCTGGATTTCCGCATGGAACGGATCCAGGCCTACGTCGGCACCGCCCTGCCCGTCTCCAGCGATCCCAAGTGGGACCAGGGGATGATGGGCGAGGCGCGCGGCGCCGGCCTGGTGGTGCTGACCGAGGTGGTCAGCGTCGAAGAGCAGGAAGCGGTTGGCGGCAGCGGCAAGCTGGTCGCGACGCTGTCGATGCGCGGCATCGACGCGACCGGCAAGGAAGCCTGGGCCCAGGAGCCGGTGGCGACCTACTCGCTGGCGCCCAACCCCAAGGTCGGGTTGGCCCCCTCGGGCCAGCCGATGAGCCGCGCCGTCTGGTCCGCCTGCGGCAAGGGGCTCACCGCCCTGCAGAATTACCTCGAGAATGAAAACCTCGCCGACCGCCCCGATCCCACCGAAGACGAGCTGCCCGAGCCGGCGGTACTGGTCGACGTGAAGATCGACTCGACCCCGTCGAATGCCGACATCTTTGTCGACGGCACCTTCCGCGGCAACACCCCCACCACCGTGCCGCTGCCGGTACGCGAGCTCACCCTGCGCATCGAGCGCCAGGGCTACCAGCCGTGGGAGCAGCGGCTCACGCCGCGCAGCGACATGCACCTCGCACCGGCGCTCGAGCCGCTGCCGGGGCAGGCGCCCGCCGAGTGACGGTCATGACGTGATGGCGGCCTGTGCCGCCAGGGACCACGACGCCGGTCATCCCGCGATGGGAGGGCCGGCGTTTTCGTGGTGGTGGGGCTGATGGCATGCCGTCCGCTTGCGGGGTGACGTGCTTCGTAGGGATCGTGGGTCGTGATTGGGCCGTAATGGGGCCGGTGCGCGGCTATAAATGAGCTCTCCGCATCAGACGGGGCGCCGCCCCCTCGCGCGCTCACGCGCACCCCAGCTGGGCTTGCTCCTCGCTTCGCTGCGGGGCTGCGCTTGCGCTGCGTCGGCCCGGTGGCCCCACCGGGGCCGGCTATCGCTGCGCGATGCCGCCTCCGCCCCCCACGGGCTCGCGAGCCATACGCCAGAAAGCGATCGCGAACGCGCTATTTGCCGGTGGCTGTGGCGCCGGCTGACGGCCGATGTCGCACTGGGCGCGCTGCCCGTTTCAGAAGATGGTGGCCTTGTCGAGGGTGTATTTGTAGGTCGAGAACTGTTGCTTGAGGGTCTTGACCTGCTGGATGTTCAGCCCCAAGGGGACTGCGACGTCGCTTGAGGGCTGGACCCAGGCCTCGAAACGTTCGATCTCCTGGCGCACACGTTGCCGGCAACGGCGGACGTCGGCGGGATCGTCGGTGGCGCGTTGGATCTTGGGCTGCCATTCGATCAGCCATTCCTTGGCCGCGATGAAGGTATCGTAATTCTCCTTGTCCGCGGCCAGGGCGCGCTGCCAGTTCTCGACGTTGGCCGGTTGTGCGCCGTGTTTGGCGATGAAGTCCTCGCGCTGGTAGAGGTCGCGCACGATGTGCACCGCGACCTCGAAGCTCAGCGGGTCGGGGCCCTGGGCGACCAGCGCCTCGAGGCAGGTGCGCAGGCGGGCGAGGTTGGGCGCGGAGACCAGGCCGATGGCCGCGACTGCGACCGCGCGCCGCTCGGGGTCGCCGACCGCTTCGGCGAGGCGCTTGAGGATGTCCTCGCTGGCGGCGGTGGCGGCGTCGGTGCTCGTGTCGATGAAGGCCCGGCCCAGGGTGTTGGCGATGGCCTCGGCGGCCTCGCTGGCGGGATCGACCTTGGCCATGGTGCGGAACAGCTGGTCGGCCGCGCCGGTCAGGCGCAGGGTCTGGACCGCCTGCAGCGCTTCGGTGAACAGGTCGGGCTTGGCGCTCAGCGTCTCTTCGTTGACGTACTTCTGCACCTGTTGGCCGACCTGTTGACGGTCGGCTTCGGTCATCTGCCCCTGCTTGGAGGTCATGCCGGCGCCGCGGAGGATCTTCATCGCCGCCGCCTGGGCCGGTTCGTTGTTGTCCTGCCCCAGCAGGGCGAAGACCTGTTCGAGGCAGC
>JBEPXK010000107.1:0-9786 GCA_041641915.1 Planctomycetota bacterium | reverse complement strand
GGCCGGGGGGGGTGTGCGCCGAAGGCGCGAGGGGGCAGCGCCCCCTCTGAAGGACGCCTCGAGGAAGACGGTTGCGCGGCGGCCGGGGCATGCCGCAGGTGAAGTTCCGCTGGACACGGTTGCACGGGCGACAGAACATTCCTCGACACATCATCCACACCGACCCCGATCGCCAAATACATCAAGGAGTCCCGCATGATCACCCGCATGTTCACCGCCGCGCTTGTCGCCAGCGCGCTCGTCCTCGCCGCCTGTGGCGGCGGTTCCGCGCTGCCCACCGACACCTCGACACCGGAAGGCAGCGTCGGCGCCTGCGTCGAGGGCCTCAAGGACAACGACATCAAGTCGGTCGCCGAAGCCGTCGTTCCGCAGGACGCGATGCAGCAGGCCCGCAGCAAGTGGCAGACCAACCTCGCCAACATGTCCGAATCCGAGAAGCAGCAGTTCGACCAGGTCATGGGCATGCTCACCGCCGAGGGAGCGGAAAACACGCTGTTCGCGATGGCCGAACCGCAGCTCCCGGAGTACCAGCAGCAGCTGCAGTTCGCCTCGGGGCTGATGGGCATGGCGGCCATGGGCATCGATCAGCAGGAGGGACTCAGCGCGGAAGAGAAGGACAGCGCGAAGAAATTCGTCGGCGCGCTCAACGGCTGGCTGAGCAAGGTCGATCTGACCGACACGGATACGGTCAAGCAGGCCATCGCCATCGCCTGTGAGACCGCGCGCGACCTCGACGTGCCCAACGCCAGCGCACTGCAGCAGCTGTCCTTCGATCAGGCCCTGGGCAAGGGCGGGGAGATCCTCGCCGGCGCCAAGCAGGTCCTCGCGCTCTACGACCTCGACCTCAACGAGGTGCTCGACTCGGTCGAAGTGGGCGCGCCCGCGGTCGATGGCCAGCAGGCCAAAGTGCCGGTCAGCTTGACCTGGCAGGGCGAGGACTTCAAGTTCCCGGTCACCCTGCAGCAGCAGGGCGGGCGCTGGTTCGCCAATCCTCCGCAGCCCACGCCTCCGGCCATGGCTCCCCCGATGGAGTCGGACGGCTCGATGGCCCCGCCGATGGACTCGGACATCCAGACCGTCCCCGTCGAGGAGTAGGCCCCACCGCCGATGTCGCTCCTGCCTCGCCCCCGATCCACGTCGGGGGCGAGTGCTTTGTGTGGGAGATCGGCGGGGTCAGGTGCGGGCGCAGGCGGCGCCCACCAGCTCGCAGCCGCGTTGCAGCGCCGCGATGCAGCGTTGCTTGTTCTCTGGCTGCTTGAGCGCGGTGCGGCCGGCGGCGGTGGTCAGGTCGAGCTGGCAGATGGCGCGGCAGTCGACCGCGCCGCCGTGGGCCGCGGCGAAGGCGTCGTAGAAGCGGCCGACCGCGGCCATGACGCGTTTCTTGCGGTCCGTGTAATCCTCGATGCCGCGGCCCAGGGCCAGCGCGATGACCTGGCTGCCGCCGGTGAGCACGCCGCAGGCGTCGCCGCGCAGGCCGAGGCCACCGGCGAGGCCGAGCGCCAGCGCGCCAGCGGTCTGCGTCGGTTCGTCGAGCGCTGCGCAACCGGCGAGGATCACCGCCTCGCCGCAGGTACGCTCGTCCTCGGTGAAGAGCTCCTGCGCCCGCTGGGCGAAGCGTTGTCCGTCGAGTGGCCGGTGCTGTGCGGCGGGAGCATGCGGGCAGCGGGCGCAGTCGCTCCCGCCACCGCAGGCAGCCAGGGGCGCGCAGGCTCCGGCGGCGAGGCCGAGGCCGAGAAAACGGCGGCGATGCATCATGGCTGGCCCTTCGCGGGCGATTGGTCACCGTCTGCGGCCACGCCGGGGTCGTCTGCCCCCTGGGCGCGTTCGTGCATCAGCACCGGGCTGGCGCCGAGCCGATCGCGGGCAGCGGGGTTGCCGTCACGATCGACGCGGCCGAACTGCAGCACCCCGGTTGGGCAGGCCGCGACGCAGGCGCTGCAGCGCACGCATTCGGGATCGCGCATGTGACGCCCCTTGTTGGCGAAATTCATGATATCGATGCCCTGGTGGCAGACGGTGGTGCATTGATTACAGGAGATGCAGCGTTTCTTGTCGGCCAGGATGCGGAAGCGGCTGAAGCGGGCGTAGATGTGCATCAACGCGGCCAGCGGACAGGCGAAACGGCACCATACCCGGCCCGAGAACCAGAAATACAGCGAGATGCCCAGCACCGCGGCGAGCAGATAGTCGACCACTGGGCCCCAGAAGAGCTGGTTGATCGCGTTGAAGGCCTCGCCGATCACGGTGCCGGGCCAGATCCAGCTGATCACCCGTAGGCCCATGGCGATGAAAGCGATGGCCAGCAGCACCTGGCCGGTCATGTTCAGCCGGTTCCAGACCGCGCCGTGGGGCATCTTGTCGCGGTGGCGATCGCCCATGGTTTCGGCCAGCGCGCCGCAGGAGCAGATCCAGCCGCAGTAGGCGCCCTTGCCCCAGCGCCAGATGAGCAGGGGGATGATGACGAAGGTCTGGAGGATGCCGATGACGATCCACCAGGTCAGCGGTACGGCCGAGAACTGGATCGCCACCAGCAGCGGCCAGGCCAGGATCAGGCCGTAGGCGTGCCAGTAGGCCGTGTAGGCCTGCAGTTCGCCGCCGGCATGGTAATAACCGGTGAACAGATTCTGCTTGATCACCCCCGGCAGCCAGCCGTTGGCGTCGAGCCAGGGGAGGATGATCTCGGGTAGGAGGAACAGCGGCAGGACCTGGATCAGGATCAGCGTCCAGGTCTGCCAGGTGACGTAGGGGGTCTTGCGCCGACGGATGCGATCGAGGCCGAAGCCGACGACGCAGGCGCTGTACAGCAACGTGATCCAGAAGCGGATGCCCTTGGTCGCGCTCCAGGCGATCGTCCCCAGCAGGGAGGAGCGGTCGTCGGCCAGGTCGGCGAACCAGCCGAACCACGTGCGCGGGTGCATCGCTTCGAGCGGGTAGACGCCGAAGGCTTTGAGGAAGTAGATCAGGCCGATGAATCCAGCGAACAACGCGAGCAGGACCCAGGAGCGCCAACCGAACTCGCCGCGGATCGGCAGGCCCGAGCGGCGGAAGAACTCCAGCGGCGGCTCGCGACCGATCATGGTGAAGACCTGTTCGCAGGGAGCGGTCCGCTGCTCGCCCTGTGCATCGACCAGCACCGCCGCGTCCGGGCGGATCTCGACGACCTCGGTCGCCAGGGCCAGCTCGACCCTGCCTGCGTCGGCGAGGCGCTCGATGGTTGCGATGTTCTCCGGTTTGGGCCGGCTGAACTCCGCGCGGCGATAGCTGAGGGTGACCAGGGGCGCGTCGGTCTGCCCGTTGGCCTCGGCGATCGCGATCGCGGTCTCCAACGCGCTGTCGCCGCCGCCGACCACCAGCACGCGTTGCCCGGTGTACTCCTGCGGATCGTGGAGGTTGTTGATCACCTGATCGCTGTCTTCGCCGGACACGTCGAGCCGGCGGTGCTTGCCGCTGCGGCCGATGGCGATGATCGCGGTCTTGGCGTAGAGCGGCTCCTCGTCCTCGCGGTGGACGGCGATGCAGTCGCCGGCATCGGTCACGTGGGTGACGTTGCTGCGGGTGACCGCGATCCCGCGTTCCTCCACCTGGGCGCGGAGGTCGTCGAGCAGTTCCTCCTTGTGATCCTGACGGATCTGCAACTCGCCCGGCGGGGTCATGTCGGAGGGGTAGGCGTAGATCGGCTTGCGCTTGGGGAAGTTGGCCACCGTGGCGAAGGTCTGGTTGGCCTCGAGCACCACGTAGCCCAGACCGAGCCGGTCGCATTCCATCGCCGCCGACATGCCGGCGATGCCGCCGCCGACGATGCACACGTCGACCGGGTCCTTGCCTGCCGTGCGTGCGTCCTGGCCGCGTGCCGCGCAGTGGTCCTTGAGCGCATGCACCGCCTGGACGCCGCTGGAGATCGACAGCTTGAACAGTGGCACCCCGGTCAGATCGCCGACGATGGTCACGCCGTCGATCCGGGTGGCCCCATGTTCGTCGACGAGCGGGAGCGCTTCGACGCCGCCGGCCGGCCAGCCGGTGTGCAGCCAGCGGGTGTAGCGCTTGATCAGTGAGAGCATGGAGCGGCTCCTGGTGTTGTGGTCCCAGGGGATGGTCCGTCCGGATGACGCCATACGAAACCGTGGCGCTCGGCTTGCGCAAGATCGGTTGCGGTATCGATATCTTGCATGTCGCAGCCCAGTATCAGCGACAAGCCGGCCTCGCGACAAGCGCAGCGGGTCGCAGCGAGCAGGCCCGCCTGCGACCAGGGCAGACCGGCGGCGCAGCAGACGCCGAGCGCGGCGGCATTGGCCACCCCCAGCGCCCAGTACCCGCCATCGCGGGCGGGCCCGATGGCGACATCGGCCGCGTCGAGGGCTGTGGCGAGGTCCTTGAGCGCGACGAGGCTGAGCCCCGGGCAGTCGGTGCCGATGGCGATGGCCGGAAGCTGCTCGCCGAGCCCGGCGGCCAGACGCTCCCCGAGCCCGGCGCCGCGTTGGGCCGCGACGGGCAGCGTGGCGAACGGGTCGGGTTCGGTGGTTGGCCACGCGCCGCTGAGCAGGAGCTGCACCGGGCCGGGCCATTGCCGGGCGACCGCGGCGGTATGGCCCAGGAGGCAGCGGTAGACTGCCAGAGCGGCCTGCTCACCGATGTCACGCGCCAGGCGGGTCTTGGCCTGCCCCGCGATCGGGGCTTTGGCGAAGATGCACAGCCGGGGGATGCTCATGCGCGCTGTTCCGCTCCTGGGTCCGACGCGCGGCCAGGATCTCGCCGACCACGATGGCGGCAGCAGGCAGGTGTGCCAGGAGCAAGACCCAGCCCAGCGGAGAGCCCCAGCGACCATCGCTCCAGCCGCAGGCGTGCAGCCAATAGGCGGCGCCGATACCGGTCCACAGGCTCAGGCCCCAGGAACGGGCGACGGGCAGCAGGGCGACGAGGGGATAGAAATACCAGGGATGCAGCGTCGGCAGGCATGCCAGCAGCCAGGCGTAGCCGTAGCCGGCGAGCAGCAACGGGCGCTCGTCGCCCCGATCGGCGAAGGCGCGGTACAGCACGACGCAACCGGTAACGAGTGCGGCCAGCGCGACCCCGGCGGCGAGGGTGCCGAGCAGGTCCGGCGGCACCGCTCGCGCCAGCAGGGTGCGCAGCAGGGTATAGAGCGCGCCGTGCCAGTGGGCCTCGGTGCCGAACCGGCCGAAGGAGGCGACCAGGCCGGTGCCGGCGTCGGCGAAGGGGAGGTAGGCGAGTAGGGCGATCAGCGGTGGGATGAGCCAGTATCGCCGGGGCAGGCGCAGCGCTTGGGCCCCGAGTGGCAGGACGGCGAAGGGTTTGACCAGGCAGGCGAGCGCGTGCGCGCAGAGCGAACGGATCGGATGCGCCGTGGCCGCGGCGCAGAAGCCCGCGAGCATCAAGGCCGCCTGCAGGGCGTCCTGGTGGCCCTCGCCGGTGATGAACAGCGGGCCGATGGGATTCCACGCCAGCAACACCACCAGGACGGGCGAACGACCGTGACGTGCCAGCAGCAACAGCGCCAGGGCGCAGGTCGCCGCCTCGCAGCACAGGGCCCAGAGCTTGAAGGTCCACGGATGCGGGTGGATCGTGGCGAGCAGCGTCTCCGCGCCGAGCACCACTGGGGGGTAGATCGCGGTCCAGCTCGGGTGGTTGAGCTCGCGCGCGATCCAGTCCGCGCGCGGCAGGTTGCGCCAGACCGGCAGCGTACGCGGGTGATCCGGTGCAAGCACGTAGGGGTTCTGACCGTGGGCGATCTGCCGTCCCTCGATGATGTAACGCGCGGCATCGTCGGTCGGCGCGATCCCGACGGCGTCGGGTGTGCCCAGGGTCAGCAGGCGGAAGATGAGGCCGGCGGCGAGCACGAAGGCCGTCACCCGGTGTGGATCCAGGCGTGGCTGCAGCGCCAGCGCGCAGCCGACGAGGTAGAGCAGGCCGAGCACGATGCCGCCGCCGCCATGGATCCATGGCCGGTGGCGCCAGGTGGCCGGATGCAGGGCCAGCGCGAGATAGATGCCCGCGCTGATCAGGGCGACGAGCACCAGGGCGAAACGCAGCGTGCGCGGGCTCATGTCCGCGCCGCTGCGCGCTGGGACAGGGGGGCGGCGTGATAGCGGATCACGGTCGTGAGGATCGCCCATCCGGCCTTGAACACCGGTCCGAGCCGGCCGCTGATCTTGCTCTCGCCGGCGGTGCGCGGCAGCGGCCGCACCGGCACCTCGCTGACGCGCAGGCCGAGCCGATAGGCCTTGACCTGCATCTCCGCGGTCCAGCCGTAGGCCGGGTCGCACATCGCCAGACGCGCCAGGGCCGGTGCAGCGATGCAGCGGAACGGGCCGAGATCGCTGACCCGCACCCGGTAGAGCAGCCGCATCAAGGCAGCGGCGACCATGTTGCCCGCGCGCTGCGGCAGGCTGAGCGTGCCAGGTTCGCCTCCGGCGCGACTGCCGATGACCAGGTCGCGGCGGCCGGCGAGCACCGGGTCGATCAGGGCGTCGATCCGGGTCAGATCGTCGGAGCCGTCGGCGTCGCAGAACAGGATCGCGCGCACGGGTAGCGCGAGGTCGGCCACGGCATCGAGCCCGGCACGGCAAGCGCTGCCATAGCCGCGGCGCGCGGCCGGCACCACCGTGGCACCGGCTGCGCGCGCCACCGCCGCGGTGCGATCGCGGCTGCCGTTGTCGGCCACGACCACGCGTTCGATCCCCGCCCGGCGCAGGCCGCTGACCACTGCGCCGACACTGCCTTCCTCGTCGAGCGCGGGGATCACCGCGACCACTCCGGAATGGGCTGCACGGCGGACATCGGTCATGGTGTTTCCGGCCGGGGCGTTGCGCGGCTGGGGGTGGGCGTAGAGTCGGCCGCGACCCGGCGCTGGATCACTGTGTCGCAGCGCGCGGCGCGGGCAACGCAAACGGTAGCGTCGACCAACCGTTTCCCGGTTGGCCGCCCGTGGGCCCGCTGGGCCGCCAATTGGAGGACCGATGGCTTTCGCGATCGAACGTTGGCAGCGCCACTGCTGCGGCGAGACCCCCGTGTACATCGACCCGCGTACGCCGCATTGGTTCGTACCCGACGCCGCCGGCGATGCGTTGCTGCAGCGCCTACGCGCCGATCCCGCTGCCCGCTGCGATACGCGCGAAGCCTTGTTCCTCGAGCGCCTGCCCCGTCTGGAGCTGCCGGAGCACACCGGCCGCGCCGCGGCGCTCGGCGAGCCGCAATTGCGCGAGCTGTGGTTCCACCTCACCGACCGCTGCAACCTGGGTTGTCGCCATTGCCTGTTCGGCAGCTCGCCGAGCGCCGAACGCGAACTGCCCACGCAGACGGCGATCGCGCGCATCGATCAGGCCCTCGCCATGGGCTGTCGGGTGTTCGCCTTCACCGGCGGCGAGCCGTTCATCCATCCGGGCTGGCGCCAGATCGTCGATCATGTCCTTGCTTACGACCAGACCCACGTCGCGGTGCTGACCAACGGCGTGAAGCTCGATGATTTCGCCGACGATCTCGCCCGTTGGCCGGCGGACCGGCTGCATCTGCAGGTGAGTATCGATGGACTCGAGCCGGCCCATGACGCCATGCGCGGGGCGGGTGCTTTCGCGCAGCTGCGGCCGCGGCTCCAGCGCCTGCGCGAGCTGGGGCACCGCTACACCCTGAGCATGTGCGTGACCCGCAGCAATCTGACCGATATGGCCGGGGTGGTGGATCTCGGCGCCGAGCTCGGGGCCGGAAACATCCACTATATGTGGTATTTCGTTCGCGGTCGGGCGACCACCGCCGACTTCGTTCCCCCGGAGGCGATCGCCGATCATCTGCTCGCCGCCGGGCGGCGGGCCACGGCAGCGGGGTTGCAGGTCGACAATCTCGCCGCACTCGCCGGGCAGGTGTTCACGGCGCCGGGCACCCGCCATGACGGCACCAACGCCGGATGGCAGACCATGGCCATCGGTCCCGATGGCCGCGGGTACCCGACTCCGGCCACGGTGGGCATCCCGGAGTTGGGATTCGCCTGCGGCGATCAGCTCGCGGCGGCGTGGGAACAGGCGCCGCTGCTCGCGCGCATCCGCCAGGCGAGTATCGCCGGCGCGGAAGACGATTTCGCCCTGCTGCTCGGCGGCGGTGACTTCGATCACAGTTACTATTGCAACGGCAGTTTCATCGGTGCCGACCCCTACGCTCCGCTGCAGCGCCGGGTCGCGCTGGAGCTGATCGCAGCGGCGGCCGCTGCGGTACCGGTTCCCGATGCGGTTCACGGCCCCCGGCTGCGGCTGAAGATGGGTGAACGGCTCGTCAGCTGCGGCGAGCACGGCGCGGTCTGCACCACCCACAGCAATTGTCTGCTGGCGGTGGCGGGCGACAGCCGCGCCTCGGTGCGGGATTTCTACACCAGTGCCGCGACCGCGACCAACGCGGACATCCTCAATCCGGCCACCTATCCCGATGCGGACCTCGCTCACATCCCCGAGGAGTTCCGCTTCCGGGGCTACGGCTGCGGCTCGCCGGTGGCCGACGCCGGGCTGGAGGCCGGAGAGACAGTGCTCGATCTCGGCTGCGGCACCGGGGTGGAGTGCTTCATCGCGGCTCCCCAGGTCGGGGCGCAGGGGGCGGTGATCGGCGTCGACATGCTCGATGCGATGCTCGCGCGCGCTCGTGCTGGCGGCCGGGCGGTGGCCGAGCGGCTCGGCTACGCCAATGTGGCATTCCGTGATGGCCTGCTCGAATCGCTGCCGGTGGCGGCGGGCAGCGTCGACTGCGTCATCTCCAACTGCGTGCTCAATCTCTCGACCGAGAAACGGCAGACCTTCGCCGAGATCCGCCGCGTGCTCAAGCCCGGCGGTCGGATGGTGGTCAGCGACGTGGTCAGCGACGAGGAGCTCGATCCGGCCTTGGCCAACGATCCCGCATTGCGGGGGCAATGCCTCGGCGGCGCGTTGGTGCAGAAGGATCTCGTCGGGTTGCTCGTTGAGAGCGGATTCACCGGCATACGCCTCATCCGTCGCAGCCCCTACCGCAGCGTCGGCGCCCAACGCTTCTTCTCGCTGACGTTCGCTGCCTGGCGCCCCCAGCAGGGAGCGACCAGGCGGGTGCAATACCGGGGTCCCCTGGCCGCCGCGGTGGCGGCCGACGGTACGCTGCTGCCGGTCGGGGTGACAGTGGCGGTGGACGCCAGCGTGGCCACCGGGCTCGGCGATGCGGTGTTGGAGTTGGATGCCGCCGGCGCGGTGACCAACCTCGCCATCGCCGCTTGCTCCTGCTGCGGTCCGGCTGATGCAACCGGGGGCGACGGCGCTTGCTGCAGCGCGGGGCCGGGGGAAGCCGACGGCGATCCTGCTCCAGCGATCACCGCCCCTGCGACGTCCTGTTGTGCCGCACCGGCCGCGCCGGCTGCCGGTTGCGCCGGTGAAGACGCCAGGGGTGCGGCGACGCCGCCAGACCGGCTCTGCGGCTGTGGCGATACCGACGCGGCTTCGGCCGGCGCCGGCTGCAGCTGCGGCGAGGCGCGTTCGGCCCCGGGCTGCGATTGTGCCGCGCCGGACACTGAACCGCCGCATGGTGCCGGCTGCGGTTGTGGCGATGCTGAGCGCCATGGCATCGGATGCATGGTTTGCGGCTCGGAGCTGGTCTACCTCGATGTCAGCACAGAGCATCGCTGCAGCTACTGCGGCGAGATCACTCACGCTGACGCAGTCTGCAGTGCAGGCCACTTCGTATGCGATCGCTGTCACGCAGCCACCGGACTGGCGTGGATCGAGCATGTCGCCGCGAAAAGCACAGAGCAGGACATGATCGCCTTGCTCGAAC
>JBEPXK010000106.1:0-9836 GCA_041641915.1 Planctomycetota bacterium | reverse complement strand
GGGGCCCGGGGCTGCACTGGCATCTGCCGTGGCCGTTCGGCCGGGTCGAGCGGGTGGAGTACGGCACCGTGCACCGCCTCGTGCTGGCCGATGTGCTCGCCGCCGCCGACGCGCCGCCGCCGGCCGGGCTGCCGGCGGTGGAGGCACGCAGCGATCGCTGGCTGGATCGCCTGTGGGAACGCGCCCACGGCCGCGAGCTGCACTTCCTCACCGCCGGCCCGGCGCCGGAGGATGCCGACGAGCGTGCCCGGCGGCCGTTCGAGCTGATCAACGCCGACGTGGTCCTGCTCTGGCGGGTCGGCTCGACGGCCGACGACGCGCTGGCCTTCGCCTATGGCGGGACCGAGCCCGCGGCCTTGCTGCGCTGCGAGGCGCGGCGATGGGTTCAATCGGTCTTCGCCAGCGCGACGCCGCTGCAGCTGATCGGGCGCGATCGCGCGGCGATGGCGCGGCGGATGGCGGCGGCGCTGCAACGGTCGTGCCGCACCCTGGGTCTGGGCATCGAGATCGTCGATGTCCATTTCGAGGCGATCCATCCACCGATTGAGGCGGCTCTGTCGTTCTACGAGGTCCAGGCGGCGGAGCGCGAGGCGGTATCGCAGATCGCGGCCGCCCGGGCCCGGGCGGAACAGATCGTCGCCAGCGCCCGGGTGCAGGCGGGGGTCGCGGCCGACGAGGCCGGCGCGGCGCGGGCCGAACTGGTCAGCGCGGCGCAGGCGCGGGCCGCCGCCAGTGGTAGCGAACGCCACATCGCCGCAGCGTTTCCGCGGGTGTTCCGGCTCGAACGCCACCTCGAGGCCCTGGGCGCGCTGCGGTCTGGAGCCGGACTCACCCTGGTCGATCACCGGCTCGCCGCCGGCCAGCCGACCACGCTCGATCTGCGGTCGCGTTCGCCTGTCGCGCCGCGCCTGGACCTGGGGGAGAACGATTGACCGCATCTGGCAAACGGACCCGAAGCCGCCGCCTTGTGCTGCGTCTGCTGGTACTCGGCCTCGGCCTGCTGGCGGTGACGGCCCTGCTCTCGACCGTGAGCGTGCGCTCGGGCCAGGCGGTGGTGCTCACCCGCTTCGGCGAGCCGCGTGCGGTCCACCTGCGTCCGGGGTTGCATTGGCGCGCGCCGCCGCCGGTCGACGCCGTGCAGCGGATCGACATGCGCCTGCGTTCGACCTCGAGCGGGATGTACTCGACCCAGCTGGCCGACGGGTCGATCGTGATTATCGAGGCCTTCCTGGTCTGGCGGGTGGCGCAGGATCGCGAGGGCGTGTTGAGCTACCTGCGCGCCACCGGCGCGCGTCCGCGTGCGGCCGCGGCGCAGTTGCGCGGCGCGTTGGGCTCCTCGATCCAGACCGTTTCCGGCAGTTTCGCCATGCCCGATCTGGTCAACACCGACGCGGCCGGGGTGCGTATCGGTGATTTCGAGGCGGCGCTGCGGGCGCGACTCGCGCAGCAGGTCGCCCGCTACGGGGTGCACATCATCGACGTGGGCCTGGAGCGGATGATGGTGCCCGAGCCGATCGTGCGCAGCACGATCCAGGCGATGATCGAGGAACGCAAGGTCCTGGCGCAGCACAAGCGCAGCGAAGGCACCGAGCGTTCCGGGGCGATCATGAGCGCGGCCTACGCCGAGGGGCGCCAGATCGTTGCCGGGGCCAAGGCCGATGCCTCGCGGATCGAGGCCGAGGGCCGGCGCGAGGCGGCGGAGATCCACGCCGGGATCGAGACGCGCGATCCGGAGCTGTATCGCTACCTCCGCGGGATCGAGGCGCTGCGTCAGCTGTTCGCCACCGCGCCGACCCTGGTGCTCTCGACCGAGGCCTATCCCTTGCGGATGATCAGCGATGGGCCACCGGTGGCGGATGCCGTGGCCGAGCCGGAGGCGCAGCGGTGAGCACCACGCGGTTGGAGACCGCGCTGGCTCAGGCGATCGACCGTGGATTGCGCGCGTTGTCCATCGTTGCGCTCGTGGCCTGCGCTCTGTGGCTGACCACCGGCATCCGCCGCGTCGGTCCCGGCGAACAGGTGCTGGTGCTGCGCGCCGGCGCGGTGCGGGCCCATCGGGACACGCCGGGGCTGATCTGGGCCTGGCCACGGCCCTTCGAGGAGGTCATCAGCGTGCCGGCGCGCGACCGCGCGCTATCGCTGAGCGTGAGCCTGCTCGACCGCGCCGACCCCAGCCCGCAGCCGGCGCTCGCGCCGCGCGGCGACGGCGGTTACGTGGTTTGCGCCGCGAGCGCCGCGAGCGGCGCGCAGGGACGGATCGGCGGGCTGCTGCATCTGCGCGCGCAGGTGATCTACGAGGTCGCCGATGCCCGGCACTACGCCCTGGGCGTGGCCGACGTGCCCGCCCTGCTCGAGCGCGCCTTCGCCGCTGCGGCGGTGCGCGAATGCGCCGGGCGCAGCGTCGACGCGGTGATGGTCCACGACCTCGATGGCGTCCAGGCGGCGATCGCGACGCGGATCAATCGGCGGTTGGCGCGTAGCGACAGCGATCCGGGGATCCGGGTGCGGCGCGTCGACCTGACCGTGGGCCTGCCGGCGATCGCGCGCGAGGCCTTCGCCACGGCGCAATCGGCGGCGACCGAGGCCTCGCGCGCGGTGGCGCAAGCGCGCTCGAGCGCGCGCGAGCATCGCCAGGAGGCCACCCGCCGGGCCGAGCAGCGGCGGGGCCAGGCCCAGGGCGCGGCCGCCGAGCGGGTCAGCCGAGCGCAGATTGTCGCCAACGACATCGCCGCCCTGCTGGAGGGCGGCAGCGGGGCGAGTCCCCGCTCGCTGCGGGAGCGGGTCTGGAATCGCCGGGTGCTGCCGCTGCTGCGTGCGGCGCGGCGTTGTGTGGTGCTTGCGCCCGCCCAGGGCGACCGGTTGCTGGTCGCGCCGCGTGGAGGCGACGGGTGAGCGGCGAGGCAAGCGCGGGCGAGGCGTCGTGCTGCGTTGGCGTCGTGGCGCTCGCCCCGGGCGAACGCGTGTCGCTCGGGCTGCGGCTCGGCGCGGCGATGGCCTCGGTCTGCCTGTTGCTGCTCGCCGTGGCGTTGGAGCTGATCGCGCCCGCGCAGGCGGCGGTGGTCGCGCTGCTCGAGGGGCTGGCCGCCTTGCTGGTCGCGGTGCCGGTGCTGGTGCAGGCCGGGCGCGCGTTCGGCGGCGTCGAGCTGACCCGGTTGACCGACGTGCTGGTCTCGGTCGCGCTGCTCGCGGCCTGGGTCGTCGGCGACTTGCGCACCGCGGCGCTGGTGCCGTTGGCGATGGTCCTGGCGCATGTGCTCGAAGACCGTTCGGTGATGGGCGCGCGCGAGGCGCTCGACGGCCTCGGCCGGCTGGCGCGGGTGCCGGCGCGGGTGCTCGACGAGACCGGGGTGGAGCGTGCGCTTCCGGCCACGGCGGTGGCGGCCGGCGACCGGGTGGCGGTGCGCGCGGGTGATCGCCTGCCGGTCGACGGGCAGGTGGTCTCCGGCCACGCCAGTTGCGACACCTCGGCGATCACCGGCGAGAGCCTGCCGCGCGAGGTCGGCCCCGGCGACGTTGTCCAGGCCGGGTGGCTCGATCTCGACGGCGCGCTGGTGCTCACCGCCACCGGCGTCGGCGCGGATACCGCCATCGGCCGGGTGGCCGACCTCCTGCGCAGCGCCGGCGAGAGCAAGCCGCCGGTGACGCGGGTGCTCGATCGTCACGCCGGGCGTTATCTGCCGTTGGTGCTGGTGCTCGCGCTGCTGGTGCTGTTCACCACCGGCTCGGTCTCGGCGATGATGGCCCTGCTGGTCGTCTCCTGCCCCTGCGCCCTGGCGATCGCCGCGCCGGCCAGCGCGGTGGCGACCATCGCGGCGGCCAGCCGCCGCGGGGTGCTGGTCAAGGGCACCGCCTTCCTCGAGCGCCTGGCTGAAGCCGACACCCTGATCCTCGACAAGACCGGCACGCTGACCACCGGGGCGCTGAGCCTGTGCGCCGTATGTCCGGCGGTGGGGGTTGAGCACGACGAGCTGCTGGCCACCGCCGCCGCGCTCGCCGCCGGCAGTCGGCACCCGATCAGCCGTGCGGTGGCCGCGGCCTGGGACGGCCCGCTGCCGGAAATCGCGGAGTTGCACGAGTTGCGCGGTCGCGGACTGAGTGCCAGCTGCGCGGGCGCGCCAGCGGTGTTGGGCAACGTGGCGCTGCTGCGCGAGAGCGGGGTCGCGGTGGACGAACAGGCCGAGCACGACGGCCCGGCGGTGGCCTGCGCGCGGGGCGGGCGCTTCCTCGGGTGGCTGTGCTTCCGCGATCCGCCGCGCCCCGAGGCGGCGGCCGTGCTCTCCGCGCTGCGCGCCGCCGGCCTGGCGCGGCAGGTGATGGTCACCGGCGACCGGCAGGCGGTGGCCGACCGTATCGCGGCCGAGGTCGGTCTTGCGCAGGTGCAGGCCGAGGCCCTGCCGGAGGACAAGCTGCGGTTGGTCGAGGCCGAGCTGGCCGCGGGACGGGTACCGGTGGTGGTCGGCGACGGCATCAACGACGCCCTGGCGCTGCGGCAGGGCGCGGTCGGTGTCGCCTTTGGCCCCGACTGCGCCGACATCGCCCATCACAGCGCCGACATCGTCGTTCTCGCCAGCGATCTCGGCCGGCTGGTTTCCCTGCTGCGTCTGGCGCGGGCCGCGCGACGGACCATCGGCATCAACGTGCTCATCGCGCTCGGCTGGACCCTGGTGATGGTCGCACTCGCGGCCACCGGCACCGTCGGCCCGCTCTCCGCCGCGCTGCTGCACAACGGCGGCGCGGTGCTGGTGCTGCTCAACGCGGGCCGGCTGCTGCATCTCGATCCCTGACCAGGTTCATTCGGACCAGGACCTGACAATCCGGGCGCGGCTTGCACAATCCCCAGCGAAGGGGAACGGTGCATGGCTTCGACCACGATCAATCCGGCCTATCGCGATCGCGCCTGCGCGGCACGCGCAGCGCTCAACGACAGCCCGCTGCAGCGGCGGCTGCGCCGCGAGGCGCCGCACAGCGTTGGCATGGTCTACTGGAATCCCCAGCACGAGACCGAGCAGTCGCTCCGCGATGAATTCCAACGCATCGCCGGACTTGGCTTCGGTTTCGTGCGGCTGCACTGCATCGGGCCGGTGGAACGCGCCGAAGGGGACTACGACTTCAACTACGTCGATCGCCGCCTCGATGCCGCGGCGGCGGCCGGGTTGAGCGTCTATCCGCATTTCGAGCTCGCCGCGCCGAGCCCGGCCGCGCTCGCGCGCCACGGGCTTGACCGGGCGGCGGCCGAGCGGCTCGGCCTCGAGGACGAGCGCGTCCGCGCGGCGGTCGCGGTGCGGGTGGGTGCGATCGTGGCGCACTGCCGTGCGCATCCAGCCATGCGCGGTGGCGCCTGGCCGATCGGCGGCGAGCCGCCGCCGCAGCGACTCGCGATCGCAGACGCGATCGACGCCGAGCGCTTCGGTGCCTGGTTGCGCGCGCGGTACCCCTCGCCAGAGGCGGTGCACGCGGCGTGGTGCATCTACCCGGCGGTTGATGCGCAGCTGCGCCTGCAGGCATCCGGCCGCGCGCCGTTGCAGGTCGCCAGTTGGGACGACGCGGTGCGGATCGCTGCCGCCATCCCTCCCGGGGAGGCCGGCCAGGCGCTGGCGGTGACGGCGCTCAAGCACGAGGTCTTCGGCGTCCAACGCGACATCATCCGCTTCCGCGCCGATCAGATGATCGCCC
This sequence comes from Planctomycetota bacterium, assembly GCA_041641915.1. GTDB lineage: Bacteria > Planctomycetota > UBA11346 > UBA11346 > UBA11346 > SLQH01. The sequence goes on along the minus strand of JBEPXK010000106.1, from coordinate 4,163 downwards.
AGCACGAACTGCTCACCGCGTTGATCCGCGAGCACGACAGCGAGCATCCGGTGATCGTCGGTCATCATCAATTGCTCTACAATCATCCCCAGCTCGGTTGGGATGTCGCCGGCGCGGCCCGGGTCGCCGACGGCCACTACACCTCAATCCATCCGTCCTGGCATTTCGAGCCGGTCAAGGGCGAGCTGCATCGCCCGTTGTACATGCAGGCGCGGATGACCAACGACGCCTTCAAGGGCGGTTTCTCCTCGGCCTACGAGACCGCCGGCGGTGCGGTGCAGTATTCGGGTGGGTACGGCAACCACATGGATCCGGCGCTGATGCGTACGCTCATGCTCAGCTATCTCGCGGCCGGTAACGAGTCGATCGCGTTCTGGCTCTGGCGTGCGCGCCCTGGCGGCATCGAAGCCGGCGAGTATGCCATGACCACCTATTCCGGCGCGATCAGCAGCTGGGCCGAGGCGGCCGGCGCGGTGGCCCGCACCATGCGCGACTGGCGCGAGGAATTGTGGCAGGCCGAGAGCGAGCCCGAGCTGGGCATCCTGCGCAGCTGGGACACGGAGATGTGCACCTCGCTCGAGCCGAATCGCCACGATCTGCGCGACGGCCCGAGCAATTACAGCAGCGGGCCCGGCCAGCAGCATATCCGCGCGCTGATCGGCGCGCAGCGCGCGGCGATCGACCATCAGCTCTGCTATCAGATACTCGATGAACACGAGCTGCGCGCAGGTATCCTCGGCGCCTACCCGGCGGTCTATCTGCCGCACCTGCGCAATCTGTCGCAGGAGGCGCTCGCGGCGCTGCTGGAGTACGTCACCCACGGCGGGCGGTTGATCGCCGACGTCCAGGTCGGCTTCGAGGACCCTTGGGCCAAGCTGCGTTGTACGGGCGTGGGCGAGGTCATCGAGCGCATCTTCGGCGGCTGGATCGATATGATCCACGACGCCCGCACCAGCGACCAGCGGGTGGACGACATCGCCGTGGCCGGTTTCTACGGCGATCTGGTCACCAGCCGCGCGCGGGTGCTCAAGCGCTTCGCCGACGGTCGTCCGGCGATCAGCAGTTGCGCCACCGGTCGCGGCGAGGCGGTGCTGGTCGGATTCGATCTGGCCCGGATGTGCTGGGAGCCGGGGCGACCGGAGTGCGAACGCTTGCTGGCCCAGCTCTGCCGCGGCGGCGCGCGGCCGGGCTGGAGCAGCGACCTGCCGTTGACCTGGCGGCGCAGCTGCCCCGCCGCCGATCACTATTTTCTGATCAATGACGAGGACGTGCCGCGCACGGCCAACATCCACGTTCACGATCGCCGTTATTGCGGCGGCCGCGATCTGCTCGCCGATACGCCGATCGATCCGACGATGCCGCTGGCGATCACGGTGGCCCCGGGTGACGCGGCATGGCTCCGCTGCGAGCGTGCGGCGGAGTCTACTTCTGCTCTGCCGCCACGATCTTGAGGTTGCGCTCGAGGTAGGGGTTGACCGAACTGCAATAGTCCTGCTGCAGCCGCTGGCAGTCGGCGAGGTTGAGCGCGCGCGGATCGGAGACGACGAGGTCGGCGTCGGTCGCGATGCCCACCGCGAGCATGCCCGCGCCATGGATCGCGCGCACCGCGTCGCCATCGGCGCCGATGCCGAGGCAGTTCCAGGGCAGCAGTCCGAGGTGCTGGGTGGCCACGAGGTAGCCCTGCGGGTCGGGCTTGCCGGCGCGGATGGTCGCGGCATCGATGATCGCAACGCCGGGCTGGCTGAGCCCGGCGCGTTCGAGCGCGCCGGCCAGGTCTTCGCGCATCGCGACGATCGCGAGCGGTAGATCGCCCGCGCGCAGGGTTGCGAGCATCGCCTCCGCGCCCTCGCGTGGGTGATCGCCGACGAGCAGGGCGTCGGCGTCGATGACCACGCCGTCGAGCCCCTGCTGCTGCCATGCGACGGCGTTGGTCGCGCGATGCTCGGAGTCGGGCTCGAGCGTGACCGCGGCCTCGCCAGCGGTGAGCCGGACCGGTCGGGTGCCGTCGTTGCGCAGCGTGAAGCCTTCGGCGTCGACACTGACGGTGATCGGATTGCAGTCGTGGTAGAACCGGTAGCGCAGCGCACTCCAGCCCGGCGGCAGATGCGGGTCGACCCGGATCTGCCCGGGGCTCACGCTCAGACCGCCGAAGCCCCAGACCACCGCCTGCCAGATACCGCCCTGGCCGGCGCCGTGGATGCCATGGTCACCGTTGCCCATCGAGTCGTCGAGGTCGACCCCGGCGGCCATGTCGAAGTAGCGCTTGGCGTCGCGCACCAGGCCGAGGCGGGCGGCGACCAACGCGTGGGTGCACAGGCTCAGGCTCGAGGTCTGGTTGCACAGCGGTGCGAACACGCGATAGGTCTCCAGCACCGTCTCGCGATCGAAGCCCCAGGGGATCATCTGGAACAGCAACACGGTGTCGGCCTGCTTGCCGATCGCATCGGCGCCCATCCCGTCGCGTTTGAGCGCCACCGGGCTGGCCGGGACCAGCTGGTGGTGACCCGCGAACTGGTCCATGACCCCGTCGGGTCGGTTGGCGACGTGCAGCCGTTCGCTGACCGCGCGCCAGTGCTCGCGTCGCGCGTCGTCGATGCCGGCGTCTTGCAGCACCGCGTCGACCCGGCGTGGATCGAGTTCGGCGCAGGCGGCGATCACCGCCTCGGCGCGCCGCAGCAGTTCGCGGATCATCTGGTTGGTGTAGGCGTTGTCGTCGATCGGCTTGTGCAGCTCGTCCGGGCCGCAGATGCCGCGCAGGTGGAAACTGCCGTCGCTCTCGTGCGTGACCTTGCTCGACCAGAAGTCTGCCACCGCGACCATCGCCTCGAGCCCGCCGTTGAGCATGAAGGCGTGGTCGCCGCTGATCTGATGGTAGTGGAGCATGCCCCAGGCGACCTCGAGGCTGACGTGGATCTCCATCCGTCCCAGCCCGCCGAGGCAGGGGGGGTCCTCGATCCCGGTGTCGTAGGACTGGCCGGGGAAGCGCGCCCCGCGATAGCCGTCCTGGCGTGCGAGCCGGCGCGCGCCGTCGAGACGGTTGACGCGATAGTCGACGTGGTTGCGCGCGCGCAACGGGTCGATCGCGCTGAGCATCGGCAGCTGGAAGGCCTCCATGTCCCAGAACACTGCGCCGCGGTACCAATCGCCGGTGAGGTTCTTCGCCGCCATGCTCGAGCGCCCACCGTCGAGTGGAGCCGAGGTCCGGGTGCTCCACACCGCGTAGCGTACGCTGCGCTGGGCGGTCGGATCGCCGTCGATGACCACGTCGCCCATCTCCCAGAACGCCGTCACCGCGCGCTCGTGCGCCGCACGGGCCTCGGCGTAGTTCTGGTGGCGGATGCGCGCCGCGTGGCGCGCGACATCCTCGCCCGCGTCTTCGAATCCCGGCAGGTCGGCGCAGACCGCGACCAGTTTGGTGAACACGTGCGGACCCGCGCCGCTGCAGACCCAACGCATCCCGGTCACCGCCGGATCGTCGAGCTGGGTGCCAGCCTGCCCATCCTGCGCGCAGACCCGCCCGGCGACGGCCGTGCGGTTCCCGGTCGGCGGTGAGACCAGCACCGCCGCGAGGTCGCCATCCGGGCCGCTGTCGAGGCGCTCGATCTCGCCGAGGCGCAGCCCTGCTTCCTCGGCGCAGGGCGTGTCGCCAGCGGCAAAGTACTTGGCCCGCGACTGACGCACCCCGGCGTCGATGCCCAGCACCACGCAGGTGTCGCCGGTGCCGGCGATCCGCTCCACGCTGATCTGTTGGGCCGCGAGCTGTTCGTCGGCGAAGGAGGCGAAGCGCTCTTCGCACAGGGCGAAGCGGTGTTCGCCCTGGACCAGGGTGGCGCGGCGGCGGACCAGCCCGCGTCGCAGGTCCAGCTCCCAGCTCGCCTCCTCGGCCCGGGCGCGGACGCCGTCGACCGCGACGTAGGCGGTGAGCCAGTCGGGCGCACCGAAATAATACATCAGCCCCATCGGCGCCCGGGTGTAGCTGCCCGAGAGATAGACGCCGCGGTAGACCCCGGCCGTCGCTTCCGAGGGCGTACCGCGGGTGGCATGGCGGCCGTTGCCGACGTGGAAGATCGACCCGATCAGATCGGGGTCGCGGTGGCGGAGGTCAGCGTCGGTGATCGTCCAACTCATGCGGGGGCTCCAGGGCGCGGGTGCGGCTGGATGGT
>JBEPXK010000105.1:0-9901 GCA_041641915.1 Planctomycetota bacterium | reverse complement strand
AGGAAGCCGGGCCCGGAGGGACGGCGGAAACGCCAGCGAAGCTGGCGAAGGGCGACCGAGGCCGTGGGGGTACGCGCCGAAGGCGCGAGGGGGCAGCGCCCCCTCTGAAGGAAGCCTCATCGATGAGCTTCCCATCAGAGTGGCGCTGGCGGCGACAGGGGGCGCAGCCTGTGATGGAAAGGCACCGATGAAACCACCGCGCGCATGGATCGAAGCGCTGGTCCTGGGTCTCGTCGGCGGCGTGGTCTGGCTGGTGATCCTGTTGCTGCCCGACGCCGCCACCCGCGATCAACGCACCCGTCTGCTGCCGCGGCGTTTCCCCGCCTGCCGCGTGATCGGCCCCACGCACAGCTACAGCCTGTTGTTCGATGCACCCCGCCCCCTGCTCGGCGACGCCGAGCTACAGGCAGTCGCGCGCCTGCGCCCCAACGAGGCCGAGGATATCGCCGCGGCGCTCGCCAACTGCCGCATCATCCGGCGCATCCCGGCCGATGACTGGCACGCGACCGGGGCGGAGGCCTACGGCCTCGACCATCCACTGCGACTCGAGATCCCGGGCCTGAACCCGATCGTGCTCGGGACCGGGGGCGGCGAGCACGGGTACGCCCGCGGCGCATCCGACGAACTGCTGGTGCTCGCGCCCGATCCGGTGGCGGTGCTCGACCGGCCGCCGGAAATCCTGCGCGCCGCCGCGCTCGACCTGCCGCAACCGCTCAAGAGCGCCCGGCACAGCGCCGGCTGGCGCCTGCAGCGCGAGGCCGGACGCTGGCAGCTGCACGGCGCGGACACCGACTCCGGTGCCCGGTGGGCCGACGAGGAGGTGGTCGCAACCTGGCTCGAGCGCCTCGCCACCGCCGAGCCAATCGGTTTCGGCCGCGACCCCCAGAGCCAGCCGCGCCTGCGCCTGATCCTGCGCGGCGGTCCGACCGGCGGCGAACGCAGCGTGATCCTGCACGACCACGGGCTGGGCGCCGGCACGACCAGTCGGCTGATCGAGCGCGAGGAACGCATCGGCGAACACACCGTACGCGAATTCCTGATCTGCGACCTGCCCGAGGCGCTGCTCGCGCCCGCACCGGCGGCGTTGATCTCCTCGCGCCTGGTGCCGCTCGATCCGCGCGACGCCGAACGGGTTCGCATCGGCCAGCTGACCTTCGTCCAGCGCGACGGACAGTGGGGCATCCACGGCCTCGACGACGCCGATCCCGCCGCGATCGCGGCCCTGCTCGAGGACATCGCGCGCATCGAACGCGGCGAGGACCGTGGAGCCCGGGTCGAGCGACCGCTGCTCGAGGTCTGGCAGGGGACGCACCATTTCGCGCTGCACCATCGCCACCCCGAACTGGTCGAACGGCTGCGCGGCCTCGCGCTGCGCGATCTGCGCAGCCGCGCGCTGGTCCCGGGGCTGGCGGCGGCGACGGTCAGCGGGCTGGTGATCCAGCCGAGTGAAGCGCTGCCGGAATTCTATGACCGCGATCCCGAATCCGGCTGGCCCGCAGAGTACGCCAAGGACATCACCCGGCTGCTCGACGCGCTGGGCGAAGCGCGGGTGCAGTCCTGGACCGGCACCGTCGATCCCGAGGCCGCCCCCGAGCGGGTCTACGACTGCACCTTCATCGTCAGCCTGCTCAGCGGCGCCACCTACACCCTGCGCATGCTGCAGGACGGCACGGTGGCGATCCCCGAGCGCGGGCTGACCGGCGAGCTCGAACCCGCGAGCCGGCGCGCGGTGATCGGAACGAGCGATGACGACTGACCCCCGGCCCCTGGTGGTCATCTGCGCGGTGGGGCTGACCCCGGCGCACATCGGCGCGCACACCCCCTGCCTGCGTGCGCTGGGCGAGGACGGCTTCATCGCGCCGATGCGCCCCGACCTGCCGGCGGTCACCACCACCGCCCAGACCAGCATGATCACCGGCGTCCACCCCGACCGCCACGGGATCGTGGCCAACGGTTGGTATTTCCGCGAGCTCGGCGAGGTCTGGCTATGGCGGCAATCGCAGCGCCTGCTCGAGGCACCCTGCGTGTGGTCGCAGCTGCGCGTCGGCGACCGACCGCTGCGCGTCCTCAAGCACTTCTGGTGGTATGCGATGAACACCGACGTCGCCGCCACCGTCACCCCGCGGCCGGTCTATCACGCCGACGGCGCCAAGAGCCCGGATTTCTACGCCTGGCCGCCGGAGCTCAAAGAGCGCATCGCCGCGGCCCACGGCCCCTTCCCGCTGTTCCATTTCTGGGGCCCGACGGCGGGCCTGCGTTCCAGCCGCTGGATCGCCGAGAGCTTCTGCACCGCCTGGGACGCAAGCCGACCGGACCTCGCGCTGTGCTATCTGCCCCACCTCGACTACGACCTCCAGCGCCACGGCCCCACGGGGCCGCATCTAAGCGGCAACCTCGCCGCGATCGATGCCTGCTGCCGCACGGTGATCGACCACGCGCGCGAACGTGGCGCCGCGGTACTGGTGGTCAGCGAGTACGGTATCGAGGCGGCGCACACGGCGATCCCCATCAACCGCGTCCTGCGCGAGGCCGGCTTGCTTGCGGTGACCACCAACGCGGCCGGCGAGCTGCTCGACCCGGGTATGAGCCGCGCCTTCGCCGTGGCCGACCACCAGATCGCCCACGTCTACTGCGCCGACGCATCCGCGCGCGACGCCGCGTTGCAGGTGCTCGCGGACCTGCCGGGCATCGACCGCTGCTACAGCGGCGAGCAACGCGCGCAGATCCACCTCGACCACCCGCGCGCGGGGCAGATCGTCGCCCTCGCTGATCACGGCGCCTGGTTCGCCTACGAGTATTGGCTCGATGACGCGCGCCGGCCCGACTTCGCCAACTGCGTCGAGATCCACAAGAAGCCCGGCTACGACCCGCGCGAGCTACTGTTCGATCCGCGCGGCGGCAAGCTGCGCGCGGCCCGGGCACTGCTGCGCAAGAAGCTCGGCCTGCGCTATCGCATGAACCCGGTCTCGCTCGACCCCGCGCTGGTCCGCGGCACCCACGGCCGCAGTCCCGCGGCGCCGGAGCACGGCCCGGTGGTCATCGGCTCCGATCCGGCCTGGCAGCGCGAGGACTGGCAGCATATCGACGTGGCCGGCACCATCGCCGCCCACTGCGGCTGAAGCACGCGACCAGCGGAAGGGAGACCGCGCCATGTGGCTGCTCTGGACCCTGTGCTGGCTGGCCTTGCCGGCGTCCGCCCCGCTCGGGGTGTGGTGGAGCGTACGCACGCGCCGTCTGCCGGTGGCGATGAAGAACGCTGCGGCCAGCGGTTTTGCCGCCGCCGGCACCGTCACCGCGGCCTTCCTGGTCATCGGCGCCACCTACATCGGACCGCTCGCCGACCGACCCGCCCCCGGCTGGGCCTGGCGCATCCCCGCGTTCACCGCCGCGGTGGCCATCTTCGCCTGTGCCGCCGGTTGGGCCGCGACCACCCTCTACCTCGGTCTGCGCCAGTACGCCCGCGGCCTGTGGGGCCGCATCGGCTGCCCCACGGCGTGGCAGATCGTCACCGCCTGGCTGGTGTTGCTGGCGCTGGCCGTGTTCTACGGCGAAGCCGGGCACGTGCTGGTGCAGCTGCTCGCCCGCCAGATGCCCGACCCGACCGCGATCCGCTGAACCGGGGATCCGCCGGGGCGCGGGAACGCTTAGGGCCGGGGTGTGGGATGCCGGCGGGCACGCTGATCGCCCGTCGCGAACCAGGCCCGCGCCGCGGCTTCGTCGTCGACCAGCTCCACCAGTTGATCGAGCCCGAGCAACTCGAGCAGCGCGGTGATCCGCGGACCGGGCCGCAGGGCGACCACCGCGCTACCACCGCGCCCGGCCTGATGCAGGAACCGGACGATGTAGCCCAGCGCGCTGGAAACGATGTACTCGCAGCCGCGCAGATCCAGCACCACCCGGCTGGACGGCCGCGCGAGCAGCACCCGCTCGACCTGGGCGGCGAAGTCCTCACTCACCGAACGCATCAGATGACCGGCGACGCTGAGCACGAGCAGATCGCCGCGCTCGCGCAAGACGAGTGCGAACGCCGCGTCGAAATCGCTGCCGTTCACCCGGACCAGTTCGTCGTCGTGCCCCGGTTCGATCATCGCCGCCGATGCCGCATCGCATCCTCCAGCATAGCTACTCAGGGGCTTCGCCCTACGGTCCATTCTCATGGGGATGGATCGGCTGCGCCGATTCCGTCCGCCCACCATCCCTCGCCCGCCAGCCCCATCGCTCGCGATGAGGCCCGAAACTGGCTGGCAACCACGCCTGTCCGGTGGACCTGAGCGTCACCCGCCACCATCCAATGGCGCGAGAAGGCGGCGACGTTTCGCCATGGCTCAGTCCGTCCCGCCGGCCAGCGACTTGTGCTGCAGCAGGTGGAAGTACCGCCGGCTGAAGCGGTGGGCCTCGTCGCGGGCGTACATCAGCAGTTTCAGGCCCGGATCGCGCTTGGGCAAGCGGATCTCCTCGCCGTCGGGCCGGATCAGGGTCTCCTCGCGCTTGGCCAGCCCGAGCAGCACTGGCCCCGCGACCTGCTCTTCGGCCATCACCGCCGCGGCCATCCGCACCTGCCCCAGACCCCCGTCGATCAGCACCAGATCGGGCAAGGGATGCCCCTCGTCACGTAGGCGGCGGTAGCGCCGGCCCACCACCTCGCGCATGGCGGCGAAGTCGTCGTTGGCCGGGTCGCCGCCGACCCCACGGATGCGAAAACGGCGATAACCGTCGCGGTGGGGCACGCCGTCGATGAACTGCACCATCGCCGCGACCACGTGGTCGCCCTGCAGGTGGGCGATATCGAAGGCCTCGACCGTGCGTGGCGGACGGTCGAGCGCGAGCTCACGTTCCAATGAGGCCACCCCCGCCTCGTTGTCGAACACCGGCGCGCCGGGCGCGTCATAGTCGCGCAGCTTGCCGCGCTCCTTGAGCCGATCGATGGCGCGGATCTGGTCACGGAAGCGGGCCGCGTCCTCATAGCGCATTGCCGCGGCCGCCGCGGCCATCCGCTCGCGCAACGAGCCGAGCACCGCGCGCTTGCCGCGGCCGGAGAGGAATGCCTTGAGCGCCTTGATGTCCTCGCCGTAGCGCTCCTCGTCAATGCGGGTGGTGCATGGCGCGCTGCAGCGCTTGATGTGGAAATTGAGACAGGGCCGAGCGTAGCGCCGCCGCTTGTCAGCCGGATCGATGGTCAGATTGCAGACGCGGAACTGGAACACCCGCTGGAGGAAGTGGTACGCGCGATGCAAGCCCGTGGCCGATCCGAAGGGCCCGTAATACTGCACCTTCTCCAGCTTGCGGTCGCGGGTGATGAACACCCGGGGGAAGGCTTCGCGGGTCACCGCCAGCAGCGGGTAGTTCTTGTCGTCCTTGAGCCTGATGTTGAACCGCGGTTGCAGCTCCTTGATCAGCTGGTTCTCCAGCAGCAGGGCTTCGACCTCGCTGTCGACGACGTACACGTCGAGGTCGGCCACCTCCTGCACCAGGCGCAGGGTCTTGGCCGGATGACCGGCGTGGCGCTGGAAATAGCTGGAGACCCGACGCCGCAGATTGACCGCCTTACCGACGTAGATCTCGGTTCCGGCGGCGTCTTTGAACACGTAGCAGCCGGGCGCCTGCGGCAGATCGGCGAGCTTGGCCTCCAACGGATCCATGCCGGGCATCGTCGTCGCAGAGCGCCGGGAACAAGGTCGAGGCGGAGGATGTGCGACAACGCGAGGCCGCGCAGCGCGCTACTGCGACCAGCGGCGGATGTACTTGACGTAGGCCCGGGCGAGGTGGTCGAGCGCGGCGTCGCTCATCACCGCGGTGGTCGGGTTCTGGTCAAGGTCGGGGTTGGGGTCGCGGATCATGCGGATGAATTCGCGCATATGATGACGGCAGCGCCTGAGCTCCTGGCGGGTGATGGTCACCGTGCCCTCGTCGGACTCGTTGGCGTCCGCCTCGCCCGCCGGGTCGACCAACCGGCTGGCGTAGATCGTCGGCTCGTCCTCGCTCTGGTTGCGCCCATCGTCCGGGTTCTCGACATCGACCATGGATCCCCCCGCGTGCGGTGCGCGGATCGTGCGCGATCAGGGCAAGGCCGGCCGCGCAAGCCGCAGCATCTCCCTTCTATCACTTTCGCGCGCGCGGCGCCAACATTAAGGTCGGCCTGCGCCGATCCCCGGGTGGTAGCGTAGGGCGCGGGACCGCTCCCGACCCCCTGCGACTCACGGGCTGCAGCCGCACACTCAGGTCGAAGTGCTGCCTGGCTCTTCGCCATTCCATGTGGGTGGGGTAAGCGCTGCCATGCGGACCTCCGTGTGGGGTCAAAGCCCACCGCAAAGCGCTCGGCGCCATCGATGATGCACGCCCGGCGCATGTCGTGGACAGCTGTGACCACATGGGCCGGGCGCCGGATCGCCTCATCGCTCGACTCGCAGGTGGGACATGGTCCCGCTATTCGCTATTCGCTATTCGCTGCTCGCTATTCGCTATTCGCTGCTCGCTATTCGCTATTCGCTATTCGCTATTCGCTATTCGCTATTCGCTGCTCGCTAATCGCTGCTCGCTAATCGCCGCTCGCTGCTCGCGTTGCTCGCACGAAACGTCGAGGAGCCCGCTTGCTGCTGCGCGGCTGCGCCGGCCTACATCCACGCCTGCAATCGCTCCATCACCGTGCGCGCGCGTTCGGCGTCTTCACCGAGGACGTAGGTATACTGCAGATCGATCGGACGATTGAAGGCCGCGAGCAGATCGGAATGGAGCGTCACCGCTTCGATGATCGGCTTGCCGAGGATGCGCCGCTCGCACAGCAACCGGGTGCCTTCGCTCACCGCGCCGGCGCCGGCGATGCTGGTGAAGCGCTGGCGGCTACGGCGGGTGAAGACGTGGCAGCCGGAGGCACGCAGCTCGCCAACCAGTTGCTGGGCGAGGAAGTTCTCCTGCTGCTCGGCGCCAACGCGCTCGCGCAGGACCAGCTTCGCCGGCTGCCGGTCGAGGATCCGCCGGCTCCACGGCGCGCCGGCTTCGCGCGCGGCGTGCAGCCGGCTGTAGATGCTGTCGTCGCGCAACCGCACCAGGCGCTCGAGTCCGGCGCCAAGATCGAAGGCGATCTCTCGCTCGGCGATCGCCTGGCCGAGGAAGTACTCGAAGGCCGGCGGAGTCTTGTGGAAGTAGACCTGGTTGAACATGTGGTAGCGGGCCAGCAGCAGGCCCTCGAGGGCGAAGACGCCATGCACATCCAGCCCCAGCTCCGGGCCGTCGGGCCCATCGAGCACCGTCATGCAGGCGAGCAGGCGCTGGAGATCGTAAACGCCATAGCTGACCCCGGTGTAATGGCTGTCGCGCAGGAGGTAATCGCAGCGATCGGCGTCCATCTCGCCAGAGACCAGGGCCCGCAGCAGCCGCACCAGTCCGCCGAGCGAACGCAGGCGGGCGCTGCGGCGGACCGCCCGGCTGAGCACCGCGGCCACGTCTCGGGCCAGAGCCTCGTCGAGCACGCCCTCGCCGATCAGCCCGTGGATGATCGCCAGAGTCATATCCTCGTGCGTCGCCTGCCGGCCGGCGGGCATCCCTCCCTCGCGGTACCAATCGTCCGGCAGCCGCACCGCCTCGACCGGGGGGAACCATGCCTCCGAGGTATGGGAGAACGGCGCATGCCCGGCGTCGTGCAACAGGCCGGCGTACCGCAGCAGGCGGTAGGCGTAATCGAGGTCGGTCGCCGCGAATCCGGCGAGCGCCGGAGCCCGGCGCGCGATCAGCCGCTGCCAACAGGCGCCGGCGAGGTGCATCACCCCGAGCGAGTGCTGGAAGCGGTCGTGGACCGCACCGGGATAGACGATGCTCACCAGACCGAGCTGGCGGATGTGGCGCAGACGCTGGATCCAGGGGTGATCGAGCACCGCGCGTTCGGCCTCGTCGACGAGGATGGTGCGGTGGATCGGGTCGCGGATCTCGTAAGTGGGCATGGGTCTGTTCGGACTCTATTCGTCTCCGTGGAGGTGCAAGCGTATTCGCCAGACCCAGCACGGCCAGCCCGGCCCAGTGCGGCTTCGATACGCATGCCGAATAGAGTGGTTCCCAACGATGCTCTCGGCGCATCGATCGGGCCATTGTCCTTTGCCCCATCACCACAGCCGATCACCATCCGCCCGCACACGGATCGCACCCAAGGAGACACCAACATGGCCAAGATCATCGCAACCGACGGAATGGCGCCGGAAGGCGTGGAGATGCTCACCGCGGCCGGGCATTCGGTCGACGTGAAGAAGGTCAGCGCCGAGGAACTGCCCAAGATCATCGGCGAGTACGACGGCCTGGTGGTCCGTTCGGCGACCCGCGCCACAGCCGAGGTCATCGCCGCTGGCGCGCCGCGGCTGAAGATCATCGGCCGCGCCGGCGTCGGTGTCGACAACATCGACCTCAAGGCCGCGACCCAACACGGGGTCACGGTGGTCAACGCCCCGTTGGGCAACATCCTCTCGGCGGCCGAGCACAGCATCGCGATGATCTTCGCCGTCGCCCGCAACCTGCCCCAGGCCCACGCCAAACTTCAACAGGGCACCTGGGACAAGAAGAGCCACAAGGGCGTCGAGCTGCACGGCAAGACCCTCGGCGTGATCGGCCTGGGCAAGATCGGCAAGCACGTGGCCACGGTGATGAAGGGCGCAGGGATGAAGGTCTTCGGCTGTGACCCCTTTCTCAGCGACGCGGTGGCCGAAGAGATGGGCATCCGCAAGGTGGAGATGGACGAACTGGTCACCGAGGCCGACGTCATCACCCTCCACGTGCCCAAGACCGAGAAGACCGCCAACCTCATCAACGCCGAGATCATCGGTCGGATGAAGCCGACCGTGCGCATCGTCAACGTCGCCCGTGGCGGGGTGGTCAACGAAGCCGACCTCGCCCAGGCACTCACGGACGGCCGCATCGCCGCCGCCGCCTGCGACGTGTTCTCCAAGGAACCGATGACCGACGACAACCCGCTCATCGGCGCGCCGCACCTGATCACCACCCCCCACCTCGGCGCCTCGACCGAAGAAGCCGAGGTCCGCTGCGCCACCGACATCGCCGACAGCTTCGCCCAGTTCTTCGACAACGGCGCGATCGTCAACGGCGTCAACGTGCAGTTGAAGGTCGACCCGGCGATCGCCGACTACCTCCGTGCCGCCACCGTCCTCGGCGAGACCCTGGCCCAGGCGGTCGACGCGCCGATCACTGGGCTCGAGGTCCGCGCCCGCGGCGAGCTCGGCCGCTTCGACGTCAAACCGCTCTCGGTCGCCGCGCTCAAGGGTACGCTCTCGCGCATCTGCGAGCAGGACGTCAACATGGTCAACGCCCAGGTCATCGCCGAGGAACGCGGCATCACCCTGACCGCCTCGGCGACCGAGACACTCAAAGACAACGCCGCCCGCCTGATGCTCAAAGCGACCACCAAGAGCGGCGACCACGTCATCGGCGGCACCCTGGTCGACGGCCAGCTGCGCATCCTGTTGTTCGAAGACTACCCGGTCGACCTGCCGGTCGGCGGCAACCTGCTGGTGATGGAATACCCCGACCGCCCCGGGATGGTCGGCCGCTACGGCAGCATCCTCGGCGAAAACAACATCAACATCGCCCGCATGGAGGTCAGCCGCATCGATGGCCGCGGCGACGCCCTGGTGCTGCTCAACCTCGACGACCCGGTCAGCGCCGAGGTGATGGACCGCATCGGAGCGACCGTCAAACCCAAGCGCCTGTTCACCATCGCCGTCGACTGAGCCGGCCAGCAACGACAGGGCAACGGCCCCGTCTTCGTTGAGGCTTCTATCAGAGGGGGCGCTGCCCCCTCGCGCCTTCGGCGCGTACCCCCCCGGCCTCGGTCGCCCCTCGCCAGCTTCGCTGGCGTTTCCGCCGGGCCTTCGGCCCATTTTCGGCGGAAAACAGGGCTCTGTCG
>JBEPXK010000104.1:0-10008 GCA_041641915.1 Planctomycetota bacterium | reverse complement strand
TTCCTCGTCTGTGCGGCCCTGCTGGTGAGCATGAACTGGATCCTGGCCCTGATCACCTTCGTGCTGTTGGGGCTGATCGGCTGGTCGCTGCAGCATTTCCGCCCCCACATCCGTCGTCAGCGGCGCACCATCCAAGACGGCCAATCGCACATCACCGGGCGCGCGGCCGAGTTCTTCGCCGGCATCTCGGTGGTCAAGGCCTTTGCCGGCGAACAACGTTCCGGGCGTGCCTTCGCCGCCACCAGCCGCTATGTCTGCGATCTCGAGGAACGCAACTCCCGCCTCCAGGGCGGCTACATGGGGCTGTCTTTCGGACTGCTGCTGTTGATCCAATGCTGCGTGGTCTTCGTCGGCGCCTACCTGATCATCACCCAGCCCGAGACGCTGACCAAGGGCGAGCTGGTCGCCTTCCTGCTCTACATCGGCTTCATCAATGGTTCGCTCCAGCGCCTGCTCGATGCGATGCTGATGCTCGAGGACGGTTTCGCCGCACTCGAACGCATCGACGAGATCCTCAAGGTCGCCCCGACCCCGGCCGACGCCCCCGAGGCCAGCACCCCGCCGATCACCGGCACCCTGGCCCTGCACGGCGTCGACTTCGCCTACGAAACCGCCAAGCCGGTCCTGCGCGACTTCTCGTTCCGCTTCGAGTCGGGCAAGACCTACGCCCTGGTCGGGCCCTCCGGCGGCGGCAAGAGCACCATCTGCCAGCTGGCCCTGCGCTTCTACGACCCCCAGTGCGGCCAGGTGTTCATCGACGGCCACGACCTGCGCGACGTCGACCAGGGCTGGTACCGCCACCACGTCGCCGTGGTGCTGCAGGATCCGATCATCTTCTCCGGCAACGTGCGCGAGAACATCGGCTTCGGCAAAGACGAGCCGACCGACTTGGAGATCGCCGCCGCGGCCACCCGCGCCCAGGCCCATGACTTCATCGAGGCGCTCGACGCAGGCTACGACACGACCCTGGGCGAGCGCGGCGTCAGCCTCTCCGGCGGCCAACGCCAGCGCATTGCCATCGCCCGCGCGCTGATGCGCAACCCGCGGATCCTGATCCTCGACGAGGCCACCTCGGCGCTCGACACCATGACCGAACGCAGCATCCAGGAGGTCATCGACGGCCTGCAGGGCTCGCGCACGGTGCTGGTCATCGCCCACCGCCTCTCCACCGTGCGCAACGTCGATTGCATCCTGGTGATCAAGGACGGCCGGCTGGTTGAGCACGGCACCTACGACGACCTGCTCGCCGCCAACGGCGTGTTCGCCGAACTGGCCGAAGAGCAGGACGAAAGCGCGACGCGCCCGGTCTGAGCGCGCGGGCGCGCGACCCTTGCCCCGGCGACGGTGCGCCGTACAAAACCGGGCATGCACGCCCACCGCGTCGTCGTCGTCACCTGAACCGCATACGTCCGCCTCCGGCACCACAACGGGGCGGCCTGCGGGCCGCCCCGTGTCGTTCCGGGGCGCGGCGATCAGCCCGTACCGCCGAGCCCTGCCATGCCCGATCCGATCGATCTGCCCACGACCTACCGCGCCATCGAACACGAAGGCGACGTCTATCGCCGCTGGGACGAAGCCGGTTGTTTCGCCGCCGGCAGCGGCAAGCGCGCCGGCAAGCCGACCTACTGCATCATGATCCCGCCGCCGAATGTGACCGGCAACCTGCACATGGGCCACGCGCTGAACAACACCCTGCAGGACACGCTGATCCGATGGAAGCGGATGCAGGGCTTCGACACCCTGTGGCAGCCGGGCGCCGACCACGCCGGCATCGCCACCCAGTCGGTGGTCGCCAAATCGCTCGACGAGGCCGGCGAGCCGAGCAAGGAAGAGCTCGGCCGCGAACGCTTCCTGGAGAAGGTCTGGGAATGGAAAGAGCAGTACGGCGGTAATATCAACCGCCAGCTGCGCAAGCTTGGCGCCAGCTGCGACTGGTCGCGTGAACGCTTCACCATGGATGCCGGCCTCTCGCGCGCAGTGCGTGAGAATTTCGTCCGCCTGTACCAAGCCGGGCTGATCTACAAGGGCGAGCGGATGGTCAACTGGTCGCCCGTGCTCCAGACCGCGCTGTCCAACGACGAGGTCGAGATGGAGGAGGTCGACGGCTGCATGTGGAAGCTGCGCTATCCGCTCAGCGACGGCTCCGGCCACATCGACGTCGAGACCACCCGCCCCGAGACCTTCTTCGGCGATACCGCGGTCGCGGTCCATCCCGAGGATCCGCGCTACGCCGCGGCGATCGGCAAGACGGTGACCCTGCCGATCGTCGGGCGCGCGATCCCGATCATCGCCGACACCTACGCCGACCCGAACAAGGGCACCGGCGCGGTGAAGATCACCCCGGCCCACGACCCCAACGACTACGAGCTCGGCAAGCGCCACGACCTGCCGCTGGAGCAGGTGATCGGTTTCGACGGCCGGATGCTCGCGGGCGCGGCCGACTACGCCGGCATGGAGCGCTTCGCCTGCCGCAAACAGCTACTCGTCGACCTCGAGGCCGCCGGCGTGCTCCAAGGCGCCACCCCGATCCGCCATGCCGTCGGGCATTGCTACCGCTCGCACGTACCGATCGAACCAATGGTCACCGAACAGTGGTTCTGCAGCATGCGCCCCCTGGCCGAACGCGCGCTGGAGGAGACCCGCGCCGGACGGGTCGCCTTCCACCCGGAACGCTGGGGCAAGGTCTACGCCCACTGGCTGGAGAACGTCCAGGACTGGTGTCTCTCGCGCCAGATCTGGTGGGGCCACCGCATCCCCGCCTGGACCTGTTCAGGTTGCGGCGAGCTGATCGTCGTGCGCGAGGACCCCGAGCGCTGCCCCGCGTGCGGCAGCACCGCGCTCGAGCAGGATCCGGATGTGCTCGATACCTGGTTCTCCTCGGCGCTGTGGCCCTTCTCCACCCTCGGTTGGCCCGATGCGTCGGCCGAGCTGAAGCACTACTATCCCACCGACACGTTGGTCACCGACCGCGGCATCATCTACCTCTGGGTCGCGCGGATGGTGATGATGGGGCTCTTCGACCTCGACTGCCGGCCCTTCGACGACGTCTACATCCACGGCACCGTGCTCGACGAGACCGGCACCAAGATGTCCAAGTCGCTCAAGAACGGC
Source organism: Planctomycetota bacterium (assembly GCA_041641915.1). Lineage (GTDB taxonomy): Bacteria > Planctomycetota > UBA11346 > UBA11346 > UBA11346 > SLQH01. Next base: position 6,897 of record JBEPXK010000104.1, on the reverse strand, counting down.
ATCGACCCGCTGGTGATGATCGACGGCGGGAACATGGAATACCATCCCGGCGGCAACAAGCAGGCGCAATTCTACGAGTGTCCCGGCTACGGCGCCGACGCCGTGCGCGCGACCCTGCTCGACATGACCACCGAGGGGCAGGACCTCAAGCTCGCGCCAACGCGTTTCGAGTCGGGACGCAACTTCGCCAACAAGATCTACAACGCCGGCCGTTTCCTGTTGATGAACCTCTCGCAGCGCCCACGCGAACGGATGGTGGAAACGCGCGACCTGGAGACCGCGGCGCTGGGCTTCGAGGAGCAGTGGATCCTCGACCGGTTGCAGGCGGCCATCGCCGACTGCCAGCGCGCCCTGGCCAAGTACCGTTTCTCGGACTACATCAACAGCGCCTACCGTTTCTTCCGCGACGACCTCTGCGACTGGTATCTCGAGTGGGCCAAACACCAGTTCCGCGCGGGGCCTGACACCACCGAGATCGCCGACCGGGTGTTGATCCACTGCTTCGATCGCGTGCTGCGCTTGCTGCATCCGGCGATGCCCTTCCTGACCGAGCTGCTCTGGCAGCAGCTGCAGCCGCTGGTCGGCGGCCAGGCCTGGGCGCCGGAGCGCTTCCTCATGCTCCAGGCCTGGCCAGAGGTCGACGAGGCCTTCGCCGTGCCGGGCCTGGCCGAGGCGATGGACCTGCTGCAGGCGGTGGTTTCCGGCATCCGGCAGGTGCGCAACGAGATGGGCCTGCCCGACCGCGAGCAGCTGGCGGTGATCATCGAGCCCCAGGCCGATCCGCAGCTCGCCGCGCGCATCGAGGCGGCGCTGCCCTTCCTTGCCGATCGGGCCAACGCCGCGGTGCGCATCGCCGAGCTCGCCAGCGTGACCACCCGCGGGCTGACCGCGGTGGTGGGAACGATCAGCGTGCGGGTCGAATTCACCGGCGAACAGGAGCATCTGCTCGCCGGCTACCGCACCCGGCTGGAGAAGCAGCTGGCAGCCAAGCAGAAGGCGGCCACCGGCAAACGCGCCCGGCTCGACAACCCCGGCTACGTCAACAAGGCGCCCGCAGAGAAGGTGCAGGAGACGCGCGACCTGCTCGCCGCCGACGAGGCCGAGATCGCCAAACTGCAGGCGACCATCGCCGGGCTGTAGCCGACCGACGAGGAGCACCCGATGCGTATCGCCTGCAAGCCGGTCCGGGACCACGCCTGGATCCACGCCACGGTCGGGCTGGTCGGCAACCTGCTGTTCGTCATCGGCAGCGTGCTGTTCCTCCCGCCGCTGGAAGCCTACCGCGTCTGCGGCGTGTGGCTGTTCATCATCGGCTCGGCGCTGATGCTCGTGGGTGGCGCCGGCGACCTGATGTTCAAGCTGCGCGAACGCCGCGAGCGCGATTGAGCTGAAAGCGCGCCAGGTGGGTCGCCATATCAATGGCGAACACAACTACTCAGGGACATTCATGACGGGTCCCTCAGAGCTCCGGGAAAGGCTACCAAGCCGATCCCAGCCATGCGCGCGTCAGCGCGCCGCCGAGGGGGTCATGGGGGCCGGGCCGGCCCCCATCGGCCGACAGAGCCCTGTTTTCCGCCGAAAATGGGCCGAAGGCCCGGCGGAAACGCCAGCGAAGCTGGCGAAGGGCGACAGAGGCCGGGGGGGTACGCGCCGAAGGCGCGAGGGGGCAGCGCCCCCTCTGATAGAAGCCTCATTCATGCCCGATGGGCCTGAGTCGTTGCCGGCGAACCACCAACCGGGAGACCGCCATGGGTTACACCACCACGCGCGAACACGGCCATCTCGATCTCCACGAGCGGCTGGCCTGGCTCGACATGTCGATCATGCTCGCGCTCCAGTCCGGCGACCGCCGTCGCCTCGTCGACTGGGACCGCGAACGCCGCAGCCTGCGCCGGCTGCTCGATTTCGCTCCCCGACCGCAACGCGTCGCCTGAAGCAGCAACGCGGCAGCGGTGGCAGGTCGGCGTCAGCCGCCTATGCTGCGGCAATGGACACGAACGCCGACACCCCCGATCCGTCCCAGAGCGATGCCGACCAGCTGCGCGCGACCATCGAAGCCGAACTCGCGCAGCAGGCCGCCGTCGACAAGTTCCAGGCCGAACGCCCCGATCTGTGGATCCACGTCCAACGCGTAGCGCAGATCATCGACTGGCAGGAGGAGGCCGAAGCCGGCTGTTTCCCCCCGGGATCGGTCTTCCTCCACACCGGCCTGCCCGACCAGCAGGTGTTCTCGCTCAAGCGCGTGCTCGAGATCAGCCTCGACACCTGCTGCACGGTGATCGAGATCCACGGCGACAACGAACTCGAGGCCGGCACCGCGGTGATCCCGCTCGAAGCGGTGACCTGGATCGGCCTGCCGGCCGAACGCATCCCGCTGACCTTCGAGATGCGCGGGCTCACCGCCAGCGAACCGCCGGTGCGCGAGCGTACCGCACGTCTCGAGGTCGATCCGGGGACAGGCTGATCGCCACGGCTCGACCCTTGTCGTTGCGCCTGCGGGGCCCATCCTCAGCCTGCTGAGGCACCAGCACAGACACCGCGACAGCGAGGAGGCGCCGATGGCCACGCTCTACGATCCCGCCAATTGCCCCTGCGACTACCCCTGCCCGCGCAACAAGAACTGCGAGGCCTGCAAGGCCTACCACCACGCCAGCGGCAGCCAGACCGCGTGCGAACGGCGCGCCGGACTCGCAGGCGACGACTGACGTCCCGCACGCTGTCCCCGGCCATCGCCCAACCCCCGTCCCGCTGGTTCTTGCCCGCCTCGGCTGCGGTTCTACAACCGCGGGATTCTGAGCGGGGCCCGCGCCCCGGCGCGGGGAGGTGAGCATGGCCGACACGCAGACGATCAAGCAGCGCGATTCCTGGGGCAGCCGGGCGGCGTTCGTGCTCGCGGCCATCGGCTCGGCGGTCGGGCTCGGCAACCTCTGGGGCTTCCCCTACAAGCTCTACGCCTACGGCGGCGGCGCGTTCCTCGTGCCGTACTTCGTCGCCATGCTGGTCATCGGCCTGCCGTTGTTGATCATGGAGTTCGCGGTCGGCCACTGGGCGCAGAACTCCGCGCCCGGCTCGTTCGAACGCATCCTGCGCCGCCACCGTTTCGTCGGCTGGTGGCTGAGCCTGCTCGCGTTCATCATCATCACCTACTACGTGGTGATTCTCGCCTACTGCACCATCTACCTGTGGCAGAGCCTCGGCGGCATGTTCGGCCAGAGCCTCCCCTGGACCGGCGATAGCGAAGCCGCGGGTGCCTATTTCCAATCGGTCTACGGCGCGGGTGAAGCGGGCGGACCGCACTGGCCGGTGGTGTTGGGCAGCCTGATCACCTGGTTGCTGATCTACTTCTGTCTCTTCCGCGGGGTCAAATGGGTCAGCAAGGTGGTGCTGTTCACCGTCCCCCTGCCCTGGCTGATGCTGGTCGTGCTCACCGTCCGCGGTCTGACCCTCGAAGGCTCACAGACCGGGCTGAGCTTCTATCTCGACCCCGACTGGTCCAAGCTCGGCCTGGCCTCGACCTGGCAGATGGCTTTCGGCCAGGTCTTCTTCAGCCTCAGCCTCGGCTTCGCGGTCATGCTCAGCTATGCCTCCTTCCTCCACCGCCGTTCGGACCTGAACAACAACGCGGCGATCATCGCCCTGGGCGACCTGGCCACCAGCTTCGTCGCCGGCCTCGCGGTCTTCGGCACCCTCGGCGCGCTCGCCTTCACCCAGGGCACGGCGGTGGAGGAGGTCATCGACGCGGGTCCCGGACTCGCCTTCGTCTCCTTCCCCTACGCGCTCGCGCAGCTGCCCGACGGCGTGGCCGCGTTCAGCTTCATCTTCTTCATCGCCCTGCTGACCCTGGGTATCGACTCCGCCTTCTCCATCGTCGAGGCGGTCCAAGCGGCGGTGAACGACAACAAGAAGAAGTGGTGGCGCGGCGCCTGGACTTTGCCCACGGTCTGCGGCGTCGGCTTCGTGCTGAGCATCCTCTACACCCTGCGCGGCGTGGGGCTCGATTGGCTGGGCCTGATCGATGCCGAGATCAACGGCCCCTTCGGCATCCTCTCGGTCGCGCTGGCCGAGTGCCTCGTCGTCGGCTACGCCTGGAAGGGCGAGTTCCTGCTGACCATGCGCGCACACGCCAACGAACGCAGCGATTGGAAGCTCGGCGCCTGGTGGGATATCATTGTGCGCTACATCGCCCCCGCGCTGCTGATGGCGATCATCGCCTGGTCGATGGCCGACTGGGTCCGCAACGAGCAATGGCCTGAGGTCATCGCCGCCGGCGTATTCGCCCTGGTTCCGCTGGTCATCCTCTGGCTCATGCGCGGGGGCCAGGAGCCCGACGCCCCCGAACCGGTGGGCTCCGACCGCCAGCACGGCGTCTCCGCCGCGACCATCCTCGGCCTGCCGGTGGCCGCCGGCCTGCTGGGCCTGCTCGTCGGCCTGGCCCTGATCGGCCCAACCCGCCGGGCCGCCGATGCGCAATGGCTTGGAGAACAGCGCAAACTGGTGGCCCTGACGCACGAAGCGCTCGCGCAGAGCGAACTGCCGACCGCCGAGCGCGACCGCCTCGTCGCGGTGCTGCTTCCGCTCGAACAGGAGCTCGCCGAGCGGGAACCGGAGACGCTCGCCACCGACCGGCCAAGGTTGGAAGCCGCGCTCGCCAGGCTCGCGGAAGCCACCCCCCAGCAGCTCAGCGACGCCGTCGAGGAAGCTGCCACCGCCCCCTTCGTGGCCAAAGATCTCGGCGGCACCGCCTACGCCGTGCTGGCGATCGCGATGATCGCCATCTCCGGTGGGCTGGCACTGTGTTTCTTCAAGGCGATCCAGGCCGCCAGCAGCGGCGACACCGCCTACGACCTCCCCCCGGCAGACGATCCGGACGCGCCGCAGACTGACACGACCGCGGCGCCACAGACCGGAGCGGCGGAGGGACCGCCTGCGTAGCGGGTGCCATCTGGCACGCCGTACGCATATATCGGCGCGTAAACCCCGCCCAGGCGGGTCCGGCCGCGCGATCTTCGAGCCATTGCGCGGGATCACCCACCTCCCGACGACGAAACCGTCATCCGGAGGCTGCGGCGGCCCCGCGCAGTGCGAAGCCGAGCGCCGACGTGCTTCGATCACCGGGCCCTGCGCCCCCAGCCCCCGTGGCCCCGCCTCCCACGAACGGTGGATGCCGGGCCACCAGACAGAAGGACAGCAGACAGCATGCAGAACATGGTGAAGAACATGGAACTCCAGGACCTCGACATCAAGACGGTGCGTCCGGCCGCGTTGCCCACCCCGCTGCGGTTCGCCGGCAACGACGACCATACCCGCATCCGTTACCGCGAGGACACCAACCGGGTCATGCTGCGCGCCGCCTTCGACATGGGCGAGGACCAGTCCGGCCTGTCGTTCGAGCGTGCCGGCCCGCGCTCGCACATCGCCTACGACCCGAAGCGGATGACCGCCGCGATCGTCACCTGCGGCGGGCTGTGCCCGGGCCTCAACGACGTCATCCGCGCGATGGTCATGTGCCTGTGGCATCGTTACGGCGTGCGCAACATCCTCGGTATCCGCTACGGCTTCCACGGCCTGTCCGACCCGGAGATCCGGCCGATGGAACTGACCCCCCAGGTGGTCCAGGACATCCACAAAGACGGCGGCACCATGCTCGGCGCCTCGCGCGGCTACGAGAGCGAAGAGATGGTGGTCAACGGTCTGGTGCGCTACGGCATCGATCTGCTGTTCGTCATCGGCGGCGACGGCTCGCAACGCGGCGCCCACGACACCTGGACCGAGATCGAACGCCGGGGCCTGCAGATCGGCGTGGTGGGGATCCCGAAGACGGTCGACAACGACATCGCCTGGGTCGACCAGAGTTTCGGGTTCGACACCGCGGTGACCGTGGCCACCGCCGTGGTCGAAGCGGCCCACGTCGAAGCGCGCTCGGCCCACAACGGTGTCGGGCTGGTCAAGCTGATGGGTCGCGATGCCGGCTGGCTCGCTGCCTACGCCTCGCTGGCGAGCATGGACGCAGATGTGGTGTTGATTCCCGAAGTGCCCTTCGACCTCGATGGCGATCACGGGCTGATCCCCTACGTCCGCCATCTGCTGGCGAAGAAGGGGCATGCCTGCCTGGTGGTGAGCGAAGGGGCCGGACAACACCTGTTCGACGGTCAACGCACCGAAACCGACGCATCGGGCAACGTCCGTCACCACGACATCGGCACCTACCTGCGCGAACGCCTGTCGGTGGCACTACCGGAAGCCTCGCTCAAATACTTCGACCCGAGCTATGTCGTGCGCTCGGCGCCGGCGAACGCCAACGACTCGGTATTCTGCGCCCGCCTGGCGCACAACGCCGTGCACGCCGGGATGGCCGGGAAGACCGACATGATGCTCGGCCGCTGGTATGCGAAATTCACCCACATCCCGCTGAATCTGGTCGCCAAAGGCACCAAACACCTCAACCCGCGCAGCGCGATCTGGCGCACAGTGCTCGAAGCGACCGGGCAACCGTCGATGTCGCGTTGAGGCTCTTGCTCAGGGGCTTCTATTGCTCAGGGGCTTCGCCCCTACGCCCCTGGCTGTGCCAGGGGCTACCCCTCTGGCTCGGTCGGGATTCACCCGGATCGGCAAAGCCGATTCGGGTGTGGGCGGATCGGCAAAGCCGATTGTATCCGCCCACCATCCCTCTGTCGCCAGGCGCTCTTGCTCAGGGGCTTCGCCCCTACGCCCCAGGCTGCGCCAGGGGCTACATCGTTGGCTGTTCGGCTTCGGGCCCTGGGGTCGCAGTCGGCTGGCAGCCGTATGGGCGTGGCGGTGTGCTCTGGGCGATGGGGCCGAGCGATTGTCGCACGATAAGGCGCCCAGCCGGGCTGGAGGACCCGGCTGGGATGGCGTCAGGATTGGAAAAGGGGGCGG
>JBEPXK010000103.1:0-10018 GCA_041641915.1 Planctomycetota bacterium | reverse complement strand
TCTGACGGGTCCGGGTGCTAATTGGCGCCGCGGTGGTTTCAGTCGGACTCGACGGCGAGGTCGTTGACCACCAGCGTGGCGCCGCCCTCGTAGGCGTTGGTCACCGCCGCCGAACGCTCGGACCAGCTATCGACGGTGCCGGTGAGCGTGGCCACGCCGTTGACCACCCGGATGTCGATCTGGTCGACCTCGACAAAAGGGCTCCAGTAGAGTTCGCCTTCGATCTCGTCGGCGATCTCGGCATCGCTGAGCAAGGGTGCCTCGGGGGTATAGGCGTCGCGGTAGGGGGCGTAGGGATCGTAGGGATCGATCCAGGGATCGTAGACATAGGCCTCCTGGCTCTGATCGACCTGGATCGTGTTGACCACGTCCTGCACGCCCATCGTGCGGCTGGCGACCCGTTCGGCCTCGGCCTGCTCGAAGTAGGTCGTCACCTCGCCGCTGAGGGTCACGGTGCCGTCGTTGACCCGGGTGTCGATCTCGTAGGCCTCGGTGTAGGGGTTGCGGACCAGCGCGTCGGCGACCGCCTGTTCCACCTCGTCATCGGATACGGTGGTCTGGGGCCGCACCTTGATCAGGTTGGTCACCCTGGTCACGCCGACGGTGTTCTCGGCCAGTTGGTGCGCCGCGCGCTTGGCCCGCAGGCTGTCGACGTTGCCCGTCAGACGTACCGCGCCCTGGTCGGCATCGGCCTGGATGTCGAAGGAGTAGACCCGCGGGTCGTAGCGCATGACGTCCTCGACCGCCTGTTCGATGTTCCCGTCGGTGACGTAGGGCTGACTCGAAGGCCGCACCACCGCCCGGTCGGCGCCCGGGGTGACCACCAGATCGGCGTCGTCGACCGCGGTCACGCCGGTGACCCAGGCTTTGGAGTAGGCGCGCGATCGCTCTGCGTCGCTGGCCACCGTTCCGCTCAGGGCGACGTTGCCGTCATCGACGTCGATGTCGATCTGGTTGCGGCTGATCAGCGGGTCCCAGCGATAGCGGCTGACGATCTCGTCGCGGATCTCGGCGTCGTCGCGTTCGGTCTCATAGTCGATGGTGATCCGGTTCTCGACTTCGCTCACCCCTTTGACCTCCTTGGCCGCGCGTTCGGCGAAGCGGCTCTCCTGCCAGGATTGCACGTTGCCGCTGAGGGTGACCACCCCGTCGTCGACGGTGACCGCGATGTCGAAGGACTCGCTGACGCGGTCGCGTACCAGCGACATGATCACATCGCCGCGAATGGCGTGATCGGTGCGCACCAGCGGGGTCTGGACGTCGAGGCGATTGCTCACGCTGCGCACGCCGCGAACCGCTTGCGCCACATGCGTCGCGCGGTCTTTGGCCAGCATGTTGCCGACCGCGCCGGTGAGCTCGACCACGCCCTCGTGCACAGCGACGTCGATGCGGTTGGCATTGATCGCCGGGTCACGGCGGAAGACGCGTTCCACGGCGTCGGCCATCCGCGGGTCGCTGAGATCGTCCTCGGCCGCGGGTGCTTTCGCCGCGCCGAGGAGCAGGAGGAGGGCGCTGAGGATGGTCGGGATCGATCGGGTGTGGGCTTTCGCGTGGTGGTGCGAGTGCATGGTTGCTCCTTTCATGAGGCGGGCCGGCTCGATGCACCCGGCTCCGCGCATCTCTTGCTCGTCAGGTGTGCCGCTCCTCGCGGCCTCTGTCGGCGGGCCATCCGGCCCAGCCCGGTCGACCGGCGACCAGGCGGATCCGAGGGGTCGACTTCCGGGGGCGATGTGATGACGTCATGGTGACGTCATGAAACCCGGTTCTGCCTTTCTTTTACTGAGCCCTGCGGCGCCGTTAACACCGGTGCACGTGATAAACGGACGTGAATGGTGGGCCGACGGGCGCCGGTCGCGCTGCCGGCCGGGTCGGCGCCGTGAATTGCGCCCGGGACCCGGCGCGGGTCCACCCGTGGGCGAGAAAGCGGTGGAGTCGGTCCGGCCGGATCGTAATACACGCTGGTGAACCCGGGCGGGCGGCCGTCATAGCCTGCCCGCGATTCCGGGCGCACACCGACACGAGGACCGATCAGTATGACCGACAGCTATTATCACGAATCGCCGGCGGAGTTGTCGCCGGAGGCGCGCGACCGCCATCGTGCCCTGAACAGCCTCGGCGAAGAACTCGAGGCGGTCGACTGGTACGAACAACGGCTCCAGACCACCGCTAATGCCGAACTGCGCGCAATCCTCAAGCACAATCGCGACGAGGAGGTCGAGCACGCGGCGATGCTGATCGAATGGCTCCGTCGTACCGACGGCGTGTTCGATCGTGAACTGCGCGAGTATCTGTTCACCCAGCGCCCGCTGAGCCACGCGGCCGCGGAGGAGGAGGACGAAGGCGAGGCGGACGGCCCGCCCGCCTCGCCCCTGGCCGGCGCCTTCCGGACCCGCGGCGCACAATCCGATTCCGACTGAGAACAAGGACACCGACCATGATGACACCGATGCAGCTCGCCCGGAACAACGCGCCCTTCGACCAGAGCGTGTGGGCGATGATCGAAGACGAGATCAAACGGGTGGCCACCGGCTGCCTGTCCGCGCGCCAGCTCCTGGGGATCACCGGGCCGCTGGGCACGGACGCCGCTGCGATCAACAACGGCCGCACGGGGGCCTCCGGGGCCGCGCACGGCGTGCGTTGGCGCTGCCGTACCAGCCAGCCGCTGGTCGAGATCGAGGTCGATTTCCAGATCGCGCGCGAAGAGATCGAAGCCGCCGTCCGTGGCGCTGGCGATCCCGACTGGGAGCCGGTCGAGCAGGCGACCTATGCCTGCAACGCCTTCGAAGAGGGGCTGATCTACAACGGCCTGAACGACGATGACGGCAGCGTGCTGTGCCCGGGTATCCAGCCGAGCAGCGAGCATGCAGCGATCAAGGCGGCCAACGACCCCGAGAGCCTGTTGGGCGCGGTCGCCGAGGCCAAGGTCCAGCTCAAGCGCGCGGGGATGGCCGGGCCACGGGCATTGGTCTTCGGCGCCAAGGCACAGGGCTGCCTGGCTGGCGTCCACGCACCCTCCGGCCGGCCGATGGGCGATGTGATTGCCGACGTGCTCGGCGGCGAGATCCGCTGGTCGCCAGCGGTCGATTCCGCGCTGGTGATCGCGGTTGGCGAGCAGGGCGAGCACTTCGAGCCGATCATCGGCAACGACCTGGTCGTCGGCTATCGCGGTCACGACGAGCAGAACGTCACGCTGTTCCTCTCCGAGAGCCTGACCTTCCTTTGTCACGAGCCCCGCGCCGCGGTCGCCATCTCGATGTAGCCTCGTCACCGACCAGGCATTGCATCAGCGCTCCAGCCCGGTCGCACGACCGGGCTGGAGCATGTGATCGTGCGAACGCCGGGGGTCAGCCGCTGGCCTGGTGGGAGGCGTGGACCTCGTGCAGCGCCTGGCGCAGGCGGTCCTCGTCCACCCGTTCGAGCGAGGTGCGTACGACCTCGCCACCGAGGTCCGCCTTCTCGAGCTCGGCGAGCGCGTGGTCGTTCGGCGGCTTGCGGAACAGCACGAAGAGCACCGCCTTGCCTTCATCGAAGCCGGCGGCGAGCTGCTTCATGTAGTCGTCGTCGATGCCGTAGTCGCTCAGTGCTCCGGCCGCGGCGCCCGCGGCCGCGCCAATGGCGATGCCGAAAAGCGGCGCGAAGAAGATCAGTCCGACCAGACCGCCGAGGAAGCCGCCTTCGAGGGCGCCCGGGGCGACCATGTTGACCGACTGATGCAGCTGCACGCGCTGCTTGTGGCGGCGTTCGGCGATGACGATGTCCTCCATCTCGACCAGGTAGTCCTGTTGTAGCCGCGCGAGCACCTTGCGTGCGGCTTCGGCCTGTTCGACGGAATCGTAGCTGATGGATACCAATTCGCTCACGGTGTCCTCCTGTATGATCGTGAAGCAGTGGATCCGGGACGATCCCGGATCGGAAGCGATGCCCGGGAGTATCCGGCGACCCGCCCGCGCTTCACCCACGTTACGGCGCTGCTGGTTGGAAATAGCCTTGGGGGCATCCATGGTGGGCAGCTCCGGTTGTGTCCGCGTTGTCCACCAAGCCGGTGCGTTGGGTCGAGGTGGCCGATGTAGTGGCAGACAGCGCTGCGGCGTGTCCGGCGATCGCCGGCGCGGAGCGCTTGGTTCATGCACAGGGGCCCCGCCCCGGGGAGTCGGCGGCATGTTGAAGACATCAGGAGCAACCATGGAATATATCGAAATCGAAGGTCAGCGCGTGCCCCGCCTGGGCATGGGCACCTGGCAGCTCGAGGGCGACAAGGCGGCGGCGGCGGTGCGTACCGGAATCGAGGTCGGATACCGCCACATCGACACCGCGCAGATGTATCAGAACGAGGACTGTGTCGGCAAGGCCTGGAGCCAGAGCGGTGTCGGCCGCGACGAGCTGTTCATCACCACCAAGCTGTGGCGCGAGAATCTCGAGCCGGAGGCGGTCGTGCGTACGACCATGCAATCGCTCGAGGATCTGCGCACCGATTACGTCGACCTGCTGTTGATCCACTGGCCGGTGGAGGACATACCGTTGAGCGAAACGCTCGGTGCGATGCAGCAACTCCAGCGTGACGGCCGCGCGCGCCAGATCGGTGTGAGCAATTTCCCGCAGCGTTGGTTTGCCGACGCCCGTGCCATCGCGCCGGTGGTCTGCAACCAGGTCGAATATCATCCCTACCTCGACCAGAAGGCTTTGCGCGAGCAGGTGCGTGATGCAGGTGGCTTTCTCACCGCTTACTGCCCGCTCGCCCGCGGCTCGGTGGCGCAGGATACCGAGCTGGCCGCCATCGGCGAGCTGCACGGCAAGACACCGGTACAGGTCGCGCTGCGTTGGCTGCTGCAGCAGCCGGGGGTGGTCGCGATCCCCAAGGGCTCAAGCCGGGGGCATCTCGAGGCGAATCTCGCGGTGTTCGATTTTGAACTCGATGGCGAGGAAATGGCGCGGATCGACGGACGCGCCGGCGACGAGCGGCTGATCAATCCCTCCTTCGCGCCCGAGTGGTGAGCGTAACGCGGGTGTAGGCGCCTGGCTGGCGCGCGATGGTGTAACGCCAGTATTAACAACAACTTGTCGCAGCGCGCCCAAGGCCGGAGGCACGGCGCTGCATTGCCGTGCCCAGCGGAGATAGGGTCTGAGCAGAGCCCTGGACGGCCGGGAACGCGCCTTGGCCAGTCGCGCTCCGCGCGCTGGCGGGTTGCATGACGTCGAGGGCCCGGGATCCGAGGGGCGCGGCCCCTCGACCAAGAAGCTGTGGGATGCTGACCCGTTCATTGCCCTGTGTGGGCCGGGGCAGCGTCGACAGGTGGATCCAACGGCAGGAGCGCGGTCGTCTGTCGCTGAGATACAAGGCCGCTGACAGGAGGAGATCATGCTACGCAGCGCATTGGATCTGCACGGATACACATTGGAATGTCGCGATGGCAGCATCGGGCATGTGAAGGACGTCCTGTTCGATGACGAATACTGGCACGCGCGTTACCTGGTCGTCGATACGAGCCGGTTCCTCTCTGGCGACAAGGTGCTGATCGCTCCGCACGCCTGCGGCGAGCCGGACTGGCAGGCTCAAGCGATACCGGTGGCGATGGACCGTGAACAGGTGGAGGGCGCACCGTCGATCGACGAGGACGCCCCTGTCAGCCGGCGGGTCGAACGTAGCGTGCTCGACTACTTCGATTGGGCGCCCTATTGGGCCACGCCCTTCCCGCCGGGCATTGCTCCCTTGCCGATGCACGTGGTCGACAAGCAGATCGAGCGCGGCACCGAGGTGCACGAGGAGGACCAGCGCCATCTGCGCAGCGCCCACGAGGTCAAGGGCTATGCCATCGCGGCCAAGGACGACGAGATCGGCCACGTCGAGGACCTCATCTGCGATACCGCCGATTGGGCCGTGCGCTATCTGGTGGTCGATACCCGCAATTGGCTGCCCGGCCGCAAGGTGCTGATCGCCCCGGCGTGGGTCGAGAAGATCAGCTTCGCCAATCACCACGTGCGCGTCGACCACACCGCGGAGCAGGTCAAGGGTGCTCCCGCATTCGATCCCGAAGCGCCGGTGAATCGTGCATACGAACAGGAGTTGTTCGATTACTACGGCCGACCGGTCTACTGGTAGCGCCACGACTGCGCTGATACGCGCAGAACGCCGAGACCAGATGCAAGCTGGAGGGCTGGGTGATGACGACCGCAACGACCGGACAGCGCGTGCCCCGCCATGCGGTTGAGACGCGTGCGCACTGGCAGGACGATCTGCCGCGCTGGGCCGCGGACGGCGTGGTCGCCGTGGACCCGGGCCAGGCGCGCGAGCTCGGCGCGGCCGCGGAGGTCCTCACCCGCGCCGCCATGTGGACCGTGGTCCACCTGACCTACGCCCGCCGGGTCGCCATCGATGGCACCGCGCTTGCGGCGGAGGACTTCAAATCCGACCCGCAGGGCCATACCGGGGGATCATTGAACATGGTCCCTGCGTTCATCGGCTACGCCCTCGCCGATGCGCTCACCGGGCACACCCGCGCCTGGCTGATGGGGCAGGGCCACTGCGTGGCCGCGATCGAGGCCTGCAATGTGGTTCTGGATGATCTCTCCCCCGAGCAACGGGAACGCTACGCCTGGAGCACCGACGGTCTGACGCGGATGGTCGATGATTTCTACAGCTACTGGCCGGGGGCCGACGAGCAGCCGCCACCGCCCTTGGGCAGCCACGTTTCGCCGCACACCGCCGGCGGGATCATGGAGGGGGGATTTCTCGGCTATGCGCACCTGCAGTGGCCGCATCTGCCGTTGCCGGGCGAGCGTTTGGTCGCCTTCCTCTCCGACGGCGCTTGGGAGGAACAGCGAGGCCAGGAGTGGGCGCCGCATTTCTGGCGCCACGAGGACTGTGGCCTCGCGGTGCCGGTGCTGATCGATAACGGCCGGCGCATCGATCAGCGCTCCCAGATCGCCATGCACGGCGATGCCGACTACTTCGCGGCGCATCTCGAGCTCAACGGTTTCGATCCGCTGGTGATCGACGGTACCGATCCCTGGGCCTTCGCCTGGGCGATCATCGAGGCCGAATGCCGGCTTGCGCACCGCGGTCGCGACTGCGCCGCCGGTCGCGCGAGCTATCCGGTGCGCATGCCCTACGTGATCGCCTCCGCTCCCAAGGGTGCGGGCTTCGTCAATGCCGGGCAGGACGTGGCCCACAACCTGCCGTTGGGGGCCAACCCGTCTACCGATGCAGATGCGCGCGAGCGTTTCAACGTGGCAGCGCAACAGCTATGGGAATCGAGCGAGCGGGTGCTCGGCGCCCGCCGCCTGCTCGCCAATCATGCGGCGCAGAACCGCCCCCGCGAATCGCGGCATGCGCTGGTCACCCGCGAGCCGGTGATCGCCAATCTGCCCGAGCTCAGTTGGCCCGATCGCGATGAGCGGGTCTCCCCGATGCGCCAGGTCGACGAGACCTTCCTCGCCTTCGTCCGCGCGAATCCCCAGCTGCGCGCACGTTTCGGCAATCCCGACGAGTCGGACAGCAATCGCATGGCCACCACCATCGCCGCGATCGCCCACCGGGTCGTCGACCCCGAGCCCGGCAACCACGAGGCGGTGCTTGGCCAGGCGATCAGCTGCCTCAATGAGGAGGTCGCGATCTCCAGCGTGCTGGCCAACACCGGGGGGCTGAACATCTGCGTGACCTACGAGGCCTTCGCCACCCGGATGCATGGCGCCGTACGCCAGGACCTGACCTGGAACCGCCGGTTGGCGGAGCTGGGTCGGCCTCCGGCACGGCTTTCGGTGCCGGTGATCCTGACCAGTCATACCTGGGAGAACGGCAAGAACGAATACAGCCACCAGGATCCGACCTTCGTGGAGACGATGCTCGGCGAGATGAGCGACATGGCGAAGGTCCGCTTCCCCATCGACGCGTCCAGTGCCGCGGCCTGCCTCGCCGATTGCTACAGCACGCGTGGCCAGATCCACGCGGTGGTGGTGCCCAAGAAGCGGGTGCCGGTCCTGCTCGATGCATCTGCGGCCGAGACCGCAGTGCGCGATGGCGCGGTGGTCTTGCACGAGGAGCACGCGGCTGAGGTCGAGCTGGTGTGCATCGGCGCCTACCAGTCGATCCAGGCCTTGGACGCGGCCGCCCGGCTCAACGCCCACGGCATGCCGACCCGCGTGGTTGCGGCGATCGAGCCGGCTCGTTTCCGCGAACCCCGTGACGCGGGCGAGGCCGCGTATGTCCACCCGCAGGCGGTGCTGCACCACTATTTCCGCGATGGGGATATCGTGCGCATCTTTCTGACCCACACCCGGCCCCAGGCCGTCCTCGGCTGCCTGCGGCCCTTGGATACCGGCCCGCAGCACACCACGGCGTTGGGTTTCCTCGGCCACGGCGGCACCCTCGACGTGGCCGGCATGCTGGCGGTCAATCGCTGCGGCAGCCTGCACGCCGCGGCGGCAGCGGCCCATATGCTCAGGCGTTCGCTCGATGGCGCGGTGGAACCGGCGCAGGCAGCGGCGCTGCAGGGCGACCGGGATCCGCGGTGTCTGGTGGCGCCGATCTGAGGCTTCTATCAGCGGGGGCGCTGCGTGGGTGGAAGCCGAAACGTGGAGCGGCGACCGGGGAGCACGGAACCCAGCGACGCGCTGCGAGGCTCGGGCAACCGAGCGAAGTGCCGTGATGGCAGTGCGATACGGTTTTGCGGCAGTTGTGTCACGCGGGAGTCGGGCTAGCATCCGCGACATGACGGATGTCTATGCCAGCGAAGCGGTGGCCGCGTTGATCGATCTCTCGCTCCGTGAGGATCTGGGAACGGTTGGTGACCGGACGGTCGATGCCTTGATTCCCGCCGGGCAGCGCTTGCGCGGCACGGTGGTGGCCAAGGCGCCGGGTGTGGTCTGTGGCCTGCCGTTGTTCGCACGGGTGTTTGCGGCGGTCGCCGCCGGGTGGGGCAGCGGCCCGGTGGAGGTCGAGCGCGCGGTGGCCGACGGCACGGTGGCCGCCGCGGGCGATGTGGTGCTCAGCTGCCGGGGCGATGCCCGGACCATGCTCATGGGCGAGCGGACCGCGCTGAATTTCGCCCAACGCCTTTCGGGCACGGCGTCGGTGGCCGCGCGCTATGCCGCGATGGTCGGCGATACGCCAGCCGCCGTCTACGACACGCGCAAGACAACGCCCGGCATGCGTACCCTGCAGAAGCACGCGGTGGTCTGCGGCGGCTGTCGCAACCACCGTATGGGGCTACACGACCAGATCCTGATCAAGGAGAACCACATCGCGCTGATGGGCGGTTCCGGCGGTCCGGCCGAAGCGGTGCGTCGCGCCCGCGCCGCCGGGACCGGCGTGCGGATCCAGGTCGAGATCGAACGGCTCGAGGATCTGCCCGGGGTGATCGCCGCGGGCGCCGACATGGTCCTGCTCGACAATATGGACCTCGAGCAACTGCGCGAGGCGGTGCGCCTGCGCGGCGATGCGCCGGTCGAGCTCGAGGCCTCGGGCGGGATCACCGATGAGCACTTGCCGGCGGTCGCCGCGACCGGCGTCGATCGCATCAGCGTGGGCGCCTTGACCCACTCGGTGCAGAGCCTCGATCTGTCGCTGCGCTGCGAGGCGGAAGCCTGAGCGTGCGGCGGCGCCTGCCCGGCGGACCGATCGACCCGCCGACCGCTCTGGCCCGTCTGGCCGACGCTGCGACGCTGCTGCTGCTCGACGGCGGCCCCGGCGGCTGGTCCTATCTCGCCTGGGATTGCCCGGTGCAGGATCTGCGTTCGCTCGCGGACCTGCCGCAGATCGAGCGGGGCACGGCGCGTGGTCGGACCGTGCCGGGTTGGCCGGCGCAGATCGACGGCGGTGCGCTGATCCAGCTTGATTACGAGTTTCCGGTCGGTCCGTGGGCGCTCTACCGCGAGGACGCGGCGGTGCGTGGGCGGTGCTGGCAGCTGGAGCGATTCCTCGCCTGGGATCCGCAGGGGCGGTGTTGGCTCCACGGCCCCGACGACGCCGCGCTCGTCGCCGCCGTCGCGCGTTTGCAGCGGCCGGCGGCGGCGGTGCGCCCGC
>JBEPXK010000102.1:0-10049 GCA_041641915.1 Planctomycetota bacterium | reverse complement strand
CAGGCTTGGCTGGGCGACCGGCCGACCGAGGGGTGGTTTTCTGCGAAAATGGGCCGCAGGCCCGCAGAAAACGCGGCCGGAGGCCGTGAACCCCGACCGAGGCCGTGGGGGTGTGCGCCGAAGGCGCGAGGGGGCAGCGCCCCCTCTGAAGGAAGCCTCATCTTTCAGTCGCGCTCGGCGCGCTCGAGCATCTTGGCGCGTTCGAGCTGCAGCCGCAGATGGTCGACCGATCCCGCCTCGAGGGCCGGCAGCGCGGTATCGATCGCCGCCGCCGCGTCGGCGTACTGGTCGAGATCGTCGAGCACGTCGGCCAGATCGAGCGCCGTATTGCGGATCTGCTCGGCATCACCGCCGTCGATCGCCAGCTGCAGGGCTTCGCGGTAGTGGGGGACGGCCTCGGCGTCCATGTCGGTCTTTTCGCACAGCCAGCCGGCCTTGCGCGCCGCCGCGGCCGGCTCCAGGTCGGCCACCAGCGCGTCGATCAGCGACAGGGCTTCCTCCTGGCGGTCGGCTCGCACCAGGGCACGGGCAAGGTCGCGGAGCAGATCGTCGGCGCGATCGGCCTCCAGTCCGGGGGCCTGTTCCCCGTAGAAGCTCACCGCCGCGTCGAGTTGCTCGCTGCGCAGCAGATTACGCATCACCTCTTTGCGGGCGTCGTGCGAATCGGGTTCGAGTTCGAGCAGCCGGCGCGAGGCGGCCAACGCGGCGTCGGGGTCGTAGTGCGGCCAGTCGTCCTCGCTGTAGATCTCGCTCAGGATGCGGGCATCGATCACGTCGAGCTCGGGCTTGGCTTCGAGCTCCTGCACCAACTCGTCGAGCGCGCGCGGCATGGTCGCGATGTCCAGGCGCATGTCGACAACGCGGTCGGGGCGATCGCTCAACGGGCGGTAGATGTCCAGCGCGGCCTGCATCGCTTCCACGTCGCCGGCCTGCTCGGCGTAGCCGAAGCAGTCTTTGGCCTGGCTGGCGTGTTTGTCGGTTTGATCGGGCATCGCCTCCTTGAAGCGCTGCAACACGCTCAGGGCCTGGTCGAGGTTGCCGAGCCGGCCGTGGGCTTCGATCCAGGTCTCGAACAGCCAACGCCGATCGCGATCGTCCTCGGCCGGATCGAGTCCGTTGGCGTCGAGCAGGGCGATCACCTGCTGCCAATCGTCGCCCTTCTCGGCCGCGTGCACGGCGTCTTTATAGGCGTCCCACGCGGTGAATGTGGTCGCGGTCGGGTTCTCACCGGCGGGCGTGGCCGGGGTATCGGCAGCGGGCTCGGCGGCGGCGAGCACGGCGCTCACACTCATGCCGATGGCAATGGTACGCAGTGTGCGGGAGATCCAGGGGGCGGTCATGCAGGTATCCTCGTTTGGCAGAGATGGCATGCTCACCGGCTTGACACGTGCGGCACGTGCCGAGCGGTGGCATGGCGGGCGGTTCGCGCCGCGCTACCCAATGAACGCTTCGTCAGCGGGATGTGACGCCGCTTGTGCGGTTCAGCCGTCGTCGGGCGCGTAGGTGCCGGTGATAGCAAAGCTGCGCGGCCAGGACACGCCCCAGCTGCCGGCGTAGGTGCCCGCCTCGGCCGCGTCGTCGAGCGTCGCGTGCAGGGTGTAGCGCGCGGCGGCGCTCGTCCCCTGCTCGACCAGCACGGTGGACCAGCGGTCGGGGCGATAGCGGACCAGGAGCGTCCCGCTGAGCTGGCCGTCGCTGAGCGTGAGTTCGGATACGAGCGCCGGCCAGCTCTTGACGGTACGATCGGCCATCGCGCTCAGGTTGCTCAGGCGGCCGTCCTCCACGGTGAGGAAGAGATAGAGGTGGCTCGGCTCGCCGCTGCGGGTGCGTGTTGCCGCTGCGAGGTGCAGCACATGCGTGCAAGGCGGCATCCAGGCCTGGCGCTCGACCAGACGCACCGCGCCGCCGAGCGGCAGCGGTTCGGTGAAGGCGGTGAGTGCCGCGGTGATGGTGCCGGTGATCGCATCGCCCGTGCGCGTGGCGGCGAGGGTGAAGGTCTCGGTGCCGCGGAAGGGATTCTCCAGCTGGATCTCGCCGCGCAGCGCCTCGCCATCCCACGTGAGCGCGTCGGTGCCGACGTGCAGGGCCGTCTCGCCGCGGCGACAGGTGCCGCCCCGGGGCTGGCCGTCGCGCAGGCGGACGGTGCCGGCGAAGGGCTCGCCGGCGTCGAGCGCCCCGCCGGGCAGGGCGAAGGCGATGGTGGCGCGGCTGACGTCCTCGCGCCGGCGCAGATCGTAGCACACCAGCCGGTCGTGCGTGCGCAGGTAGACGCGGCCGTCGGCGCAGGCGGGAATCAGCGGCATGGTGTAGCCCCAGGCGTGCGGCGCGCGAACGTGGTCGAGCAGACGCAGCTGGTCGGGGCCGAGGCCGTAGAGGTGCAGCTGGTTCGAGTCGGACCCGGCGCAGACGATGCGCGAGCCGACGATCACCGGGTAGGTGCCGAAATGCGGCTCGTTGGTCGATGGCGCACGGGCGACCACCGTGCCGCGCGCCGCGTCGATACCTAACAGCGATCCGCGGCGGTCGTCGCAGTAGACCAGGCCGTCGCGGGTGGTGAAGTGCGCGGGCCGGCCGTGACCGGCGAGTTCCCAGGCAGGCTGCGCCTCGGCGGCGGTGATGCGGTAGGCGACCAGCGCGCGGTCGCGCTTCTTCTTCGCGTCGTTGCCGGTGATCAGATGACCCGCGCTGACGACGATCCGACCACCGTCGCCGGGGACCTGCCAGCGCACCGTGCCCGAGCGCGGTTCGATGCAGCGGATCGCATCGCCGCCCGGTGCCAGCAGCAGGGTCGTGTCGCCGTGGCGCCAGACCAGGGGCTGGGCGACGTTGCTCAGCCCGCCCGGTAGGCGCCAGAGCTCCGCGCCGGTGGCGGCGTCGAGCGCGATGCAGTTGGACGGCTCATCATAGAAATACCGCGTCTCGTCGCCGCCGGGCGGGGTCAGCTTGCAGCGCAGATGGTCGTTGAATACCACCACCCCGTCGACGAATACCGGCGAGGTGACATAGTCGCGGTTGAAGCCGACCAGCCCCTGGCGCTCGCGCGCCAGCTGGCGGAACGCCGTCATCCGCGCGTGGCGTGCGGTGGCGTGGGACCACAGCGGCGCGCCGGTGGCGGCGTCGAGCGCGTGGACCCGGGCGCCGTTGACGTGGGCGTAGATGCGACCGTCGCCGTAGCAGCAGGTCAGCGAGGGCCCGCCCTTGGTGAAGGCCTGCATGTTCAGCGATTGGCGCCCGAGCACGCTGCGCCACCGCGTGACGCCGGTGGCGGCGTCGAAACAGTGGATCACGTCGCGGGCCTCGACGCGGAACTTGTCGGCGAAACGCTCGCCGTGCTCGCGCACCAACGCGCGGTCGCTCACCCCGGCGGGCAGATAGTATTGCAGGTAGACGCGGTCGTCGGCGACGATCGGCGTGGCGTAGCCGCCGGATATCAACCCGCGTCCGTCGCGCAGGGGCTTGCGCGCATCGCCGGTCATACCGTCGGGGATCGACGTGTCGGAGCGCCAGACCAGCTCGGCGTCGACCCAGGCTTCGATCAACGTCTCGGCGACCGGGCCGGCGGCGCAAGCGCCATCGCCGCCGCCGTAGGCCGGCCAGTCCTCGGCGGCGAGCGGAAGGGCGGTGGCCAGGACCAGGAAAAGGAAGCGGGCGGACGGATGTTGCATGGCGACTCTCGGTGGGAACCCGAGTCTGAGCGCTGTGGCTGAGGGGCAAGCCATCGGAAAGCGTCGCCGGGAACAGCGTTTTCCGCAGTCATCAGAGGGGGCAGCGCCAGCTGTGACATAAGGCGCAGCCAGGTGCGATCGTTCGCATGGCTGGGGTCGGCCCGCTCACGGAGGATGGCCTCACAGCGGGATGTCAGCGTCGCTGCGTGGTGGTCCGCTGGCGCGCAATGCCGCTACGGTTTCCCCTTCACAGGGCAGGCCTGAGCGGATAGTGCCCGCGCGAGAGGGCCAGCATGGGCAGCACCATCACCGAGAAGATCTTCGCCGCGCACAAGCGTGACGAGCCGTTCCCCGGTACCACCGTCGTCGATCTCGACGTGGTCATGTGTCACGAGATCACCACGCCGGTCGCGATCGCCGATCTCGAGTGGCGCGGCAAGGACCGGGTGTTCGATCCGACCAGGATCAAGGCGGTCATCGACCACGTGACGCCGGCCAAGGACACCAAGACCGCGGTCCAGGGCAAGATGCTGCGCGACTGGGCCCGACGTCACGCGCTGCCCGACTTCTTCGATGTCGGCGCCAACGGCGTCTGTCACGCGATCTTCCCGGAGAAGGGCTTCATCCGCCCCGGCTATACCGTGATCATGGGCGACAGCCACACCTGCACCCACGGCGCCTTCGGTGCGTTCGCCGCCGGTGTCGGCACCACCGATCTCGAGGTCGGGATCCTCAAGGGGGTCTGCGCTTTCCGCGAGCCGAAGAGCATCCAAGTGACGGTCGACGGGGCCATGCCGAACGGCGTGTTCAGCAAGGACGTGATCTTGGAGATCATCCGCCGGCTGAGCGTCAACGGCGCCACCGATCACGTGATCGAATTCGTTGGCCCGACGATCGACGCGATGAGCATGGATGAGCGCATGACGCTGTGCAACATGGCGATCGAGGCCGGCGGCACCTGCGGCGTGTGCATGCCCGACATGACCACCGTCGACTACCTCTGGCCGTACATCGCCGGAGCGTACGGCGACGACAAGCAGCGCGCGCTCACCGACTTCCGTCGCTGGCACAGCGACCCCGATGCGACCTACGCCAAACGGATCGCCATCGACGTGGGGCAGCTCGAACCGGTGGCCACCGTCGGCTACAAGCCCGACCAGGTGCGCCCGCTACGCGAACTGGCCGGGGAGCACGTTCCGGTCCAGCAGGTCTACATCGGTTCGTGCACCAACGGTCGGCTCTCCGATCTGCATGCCGCGGCGCGCGTGCTCGCCGGTCGGCGCCTGGCCGATGGTGTGCGCGGGATCGTCAGCCCGGCCACCCCGGCGGTGTTCGACGCAGCTCTGGCCGACGGCACCATCGCCGTGTTTCGTGCGGCCGGTTTCTGCGTCACCAACCCGACCTGCGGCGCCTGTCTGGGGATGTCCAACGGCGTGCTCGCACCCGGCGAGGCCTGCGCCGCGACCACCAACCGGAATTTCTCCGGCCGCATGGGCAAGGGCGGCACGGTCCACCTGTGCTCGCCCGCCAGCGCTGCCGCGGCCGGCGTCACCGGGGAACTCTGCGACCCCCGACCGCTGCTCGCATCCAGCGTCGCGACCGGGGAATCCGGCACATGAACGGCGCGGCCGATGCGGCGCAGCGGCAGTGCCCGCGGGAAGGGAGTGATTCATGAAGAACTTCGGCGGACCGGTCCTGTTCCTGGATCGCAGCGACATCAACACCGACGAGATCATTCCGGCCAAGTACCTCACCGAGGTCAAGAAGGAGGCGTTGGCGCCCTACCTGCTCGAGGATCTCGACCTGCCCGGCTTCGATCCACAGGGCGCGGCGCTGCGCTCGGCGCGGGTGATCGTCACCCGTGATAATTTCGGCTGCGGCTCGTCGCGCGAACACGCCCCCTGGGCGCTCGAGGTCAACGGCATCACCTGCGTCGTCGCCAGCGGTTTCGCCCGCATCTTCCGCCAGAACATGTTCAACGGCGGGATGCTGGCGATCGAACTCGAGAGCCAACAGATCGAACGGTTGTTCGCCCTTGCTGACAGCCAGGTCGACTGCAGCGTCGATTTCGCCGCGCGCGAGCTGGTGTTCACTCCGTCGGACGGGGAGGCGCTGCGCTGCGGCTTCACCGTGAGCGAATTCGACGCCGCGTTGGTCGAGGCCGGCGGCTGGGTGGAATTCGCCGACGCCCGCTACTGAGCGCTGCCCCAGCTGCCGGTGCCGGGCCTGGAGCCCGGACCGGAGCGCTGGTATGCTGGACCTCTGGCCCCACGGGGCGGAGGCGGGCATGGGCGAACCCTTTCTGATCGAACTGGAGGACGACACGCCGCAGGCGCTCGGCGCGGGACTGGCCGCGCTGGTTGCCCTGCTCGGCGATCCGGCGGCCCTGGCCGCACAGCTCGATGACGCCGGGGTGCTCGTCGTCCGGGTGCTCGATGCGGCCGGCCAGCTGCTCAAGCTACCCGGTCGCCGCCGCGCGAGCACCGCCTCCTCCGAGCAGGCGCTCTATCGCCTCGCCGCTGGCGACGGTGCGGGCCGGGATCGCCTCATCGAGCTGGTCGAGGCCGTGACGAGGCGCAACACCGCGCGCGCGGGCGACGCGCTGCGCGACGGCGGCGGCGCCTACTTCGGCCAGGCGCCGTTGGAGATGCTCATCCCGGGCGATGCGACCGTCCTCGCGCTCTGCGAGCGATGGCTGCTCGCGCTCGATCCGCTCGTCGACGGCGACGAGGGCGATCTGCTGCATAACGCGGTCGCGCATCACGGCTGGTGCCTGGCCACCTATCGTCTGGCACTGGCGCGCCCGTTGGTCCGGCCGGGGCCGAACGCGGTCGCCGACCTGTGGGGCTGCTGCCACGATGCCGGGCTCGAGGCGGCCCTCGCGCCGCCCCGCGCCCGCGCCGCGCTGGTGGCGGCGGGAGTGGCATTGATCGCTGCCTACCATCCGGAGTCGCCGGTGGCGGCGGTGGAACGGGTGCTCGCGCATCCGGCGGCGGGCTCTCACCCCCGTCTGCGCCTGGCGCTGAACGAGCTGGGTGCTCAGTCGCGTGCGAACCGGTCGCTTTCCGGTTCCAGCGGCAGGTGATCGGGCTGGGTTTCCGCCGGGGATGGCGCCGGGACGGCGGGCGCTGAACGTGTTGCGGTCGGTGGGCCGACCAGTCGGGCGAGCTGCGCCACCGGGGCCGCGGCGTCGGCTGCGGCGAGTTCGGCCAGCCGTCGGTGGACGGCGACGGTCCCGGGGTCGGTCGGCGGGAAGTAGCGGAGGAAGCGTTCGCGCACCAGCTCGCGGCGGCGTCGGCGGCAGTGGCGGCGGATCGCCAGCCCGGCGCCGAGCCCGATTCCGAGGGCCGGTAGGGCCGCGGCGGGCGGCGGCAGCGCAAGGGAGAAGGCCAGGCCGGTGGAGACGGTCACGGCGAGGGCCGGCAGCACGATCACCGGCAGGTCGTGGCGTTCCCCCAGGGCTGCGGCGAGGCTGCGCAGGCAGGCGGTGAGGCTGTCGGCCACGACTGGGGCTCAGATTCCCTTGCGGGCGAAGGCGCGGTCGATCACGCCCGACAGGTGGGGCTGGGCCTGGCCGAGCACGGTGGCGTCGCCGTGGACGGCGGTGAAGAAGTCGGCTCCACTGGTGGTCGGCTTGACCCCGAGGCAGACGAAATCCATGCCGCTGAGCACCACCTGGACCGCCTTGATCTGATCCTCGGTCAGGTCCTCCCAGGACACCGGCCCTGCCGGCGCTTCCGGCGCTCCGGGTTCGTCGGCGTCGTCGCCGGTGCCGGGAAAACGGATGATGTTCTCGCTCATGACATCATGGTGGGGGGCCGGGGATCGGAGCAAGCGATGCGACGCGGACGATCGGGAGTCGGCCAGGTTCGGGGGACGACGCGCCGGGGGCTGTGTCTGTTGTCGCTGCTGATCTGCGGCGCCTGCGTGCGCTACGATCCGGGCTTCGCGCTGCCGCCGGCGCGACCGCTGGTCGCGGACGGACAACGGGTCGTGCTGCTGACCCGTCGCGGTCTGCTTCCGGAAGCCGCTCCGCGCGTGGCCATGGCCGACGCGGTCCTGATCCTGGTGCCGGGGGTGGAGGACCTCCCTGTGGGCCACCGTACGGTCCTGCTCGAACAGATCCGCCAGCGTGCGGACTGCGAGCTGGCCTTGTACTACGACTGGGGCCAGGGCCTGGGGCGGCGTATCGCCTTCGATGCCGCGACCGACGGTGCCGCACATGGCCTGGCCGACTGGCTCGCCGGTCCGGGGCGCCCGCCCCGGGTCCACGTGCTGGCGCACAGCGCGGGTACGGTGGTGGTCAACAAGGCCGCGCGGTTGCTCGCCGCGTGGGAGGCACCGGCGACGGTGCGCTTCGACCGCGTCCTGTTCTGCGGTACACCCCTGCGGGCCAATGAGCCGTTGGCGGCCCTGCGCGCGCGCAGCGCGTCGGTGCTCAATTGCTTCTCGCGGCTCGACAAGGTCTCGCGCAATCTCAACGCGGCGGGCGGTCGGCTGTCGGCGCTCGGCGAAGCAGGCAACGCGTGGCTCAGCCGTAGCCTCGGCGGACGCTTGATGCGGCACGACGGCTTCCTCGCCAACGATCCGGAGACCTGGTTACGGTATGGCTGGTATTTCCGCCACGGCGTGCTGCCGCCGGCGCGCGTGAACCGACCACTGCGCGATCGACCGAGCGACTGGTGGTCGCTCGCCGCGGCAGTGGTCGCGGGGGTGCCGGGCTCCCGGGTCCACGCCGCTCTGGCCGCCGAACGGATCCTACGTCGTGGCGAGGCCGGGGCGGAGGCGCTCTATTACGCGGCGCTACTCGCCGGGCTGGCCCGGCAGGACGACCTGGCCGAGCAGCTGATTGCGCTGCTGGCGCGTCCCGGCAATCCGGCCTATCTGCGTCGGGAGATCTACCGCGCGATCACCAACCTGCGCGATGGGCGCCACATCGGTTTCCTGCGCTGGGCGCGCAAACGCGATCCGGTGGCGCGGGTCGTCACCCGCGACTGCCTCCGCGAGCTCAAACGCCTGCGGGTGGTACCGACGGATCGTTGAGCGGATCGGGGCAGTGGCGCGCGGTGTCGATGTCCTCGCCGCCGACGCCGTAGAGGGGGAGCCAGAAACTACCGAGCGTGACCAGCAGCACCACCGCCATCGGGCCGATGACCAGACCGGGCAGGCCGAAGGCGAGCAGGCCGCCGAGCAGGCCGAGGAACAGCAGGAAGCCGATCCAGGCGTCGCGCTCGTCGATGCACTGACCGAGCAGCGAGCCGCCCCAGCTGAGCAGGACCTGGGCGGCGGCGGCCATGCCGCCGAGCAGCAGGGCCTCGCCCCACCGGCCGAGCGACCAGAACAGCACCGCCAGCGGCAGCCAGATCATCGTCACCCCGACCACCGGCAGCAGGGTCAGTACCGCGGCGACCAGCACCAGGGGCACGAAGGGCAGCGCCGCCGCGCCGACGAGGTGATCGGCGGCGTAGACGATGCCGCCGAAGACGAAGCCTTTGACCAGCGCCACGGCCACGGTGTCGTGCAGCAGGCGGAACACCACCTGTCGGTGGCGCCGCAACAGCCGCTCGCGCTGGGCGGTGTCGAGCGGGGTGAACAGCAGCAGTTGGCGGATCAGTCGAGGGCCCTCGCTGTAGAAGAAGGCGAGGCAGATGAGCGCGAGCGCGAACTGCGCGACCAGATCCCGACCGGCGAAGAGGAAGGAGAGGAAGCTCGGCCCGAAGTCGGCGAACTCCTGGATCCACCCGACGATGCGCTCGGGGATCCCGGCCTGATCGAGCCCCAGCGCGGGGAAGGCGCGGTGGAGGCGGTCGACGTGATGGGCGAGGATGCGGCTGAGTTCCGTCGCGCTGGCCGGATCGTCGCGCAGCAGGCCCCAGGCGATGGTGAGCGTCAACTGCGCCGAGCCGATCAGCAGCACGATCGGCAGCGCGAGAACGGCGACGAGGGCGAGGGTGGCGGCGATGCCGGTCAGGCGCCGACGGGTGCGCTCGCCGAGCCAGGGCGCCCAACGGGCCAGCCGGCGATCGATCGGTGCGAAGAGCAGCGGCGTGGTCAGCAGGGCCAGCGATGAGCCGAGCAACAGCGGTTCGGCCAGCGGCAGGAACACCCGCGCCACCACCCACAGGACGCCGGCCAGCAGCCCCATCAACAACAGATGTGGCATCCAACGGCGCAGGACATCGTGCGGATCGGCGGGCATCGGGTCCAGACTAGCGCCGACGCGCCGGCGGGCAAAGGCAGGTAGCGACTCAGGCCCATCGGGCATGAGTCGTTACCCGCCTTTTTCGGGCCCCATCGCGAGCGATGGGGCTGGCGAGCGAGGGATGGTGGGTGGATGGAATCGGCGCCGCCGATCCGCCCACCCCCGGATCGGCGATGCCGATC
>JBEPXK010000101.1:1736-10087 GCA_041641915.1 Planctomycetota bacterium | reverse complement strand
GATGGCCTGACACTGATCGGCGGCACTGCCGGCGACACGCTGCATGCCGCCGGTGCCGAAACCGCTGACAGCACCGCCGTCAGCTCGGGCCAGCGCCAGAACGAAGCCATCCTCCTCGCCGACATTGCTCTGCGAGGGGCCGGTCTGGTCGATCTGCACGTCGTCGCTGCGGGAATATCCACACACGTACACCGTATCGCCCGCGACGCAGATACCGGTGGCGAACTCGTTGCTACTGCCGCCGAAGGTGGCCGTCCAGCCGTAGGAGCCGTCGGCATCGATACGCGTCACCGCGACGTCGGTGTTCCCTGCACCGCTATGCAGGTCGCTACCCGGGCCGGGATCGAAATCGCGGCCGGCACTGGCCGAGCTGAAGGACCCGGCCAGATAGCGATTGCCGTCGCCATCGACGGCGATCGCCTCCAGACGGTAGTTGGGCGTGGCAAAGCCGGTGTCTGCGGCTGGCAGACCGGCGGCGAGCAGTAGCAGGACCACGAAGCAGGGCGTGTACGCGGGCATGGCGGGTTCTCCTTGTCGACTGCTAGGAGCCCGCCGCCCTGGCGAGGTGAGCATCGCTGGCGCATCTTACCATGCAGCTGTCGCACACACGCGGACGCGGCGCCCACGCCCCGCCCTCACCTGACACCAGCGGCGGGCTCCGTATCATCGAGACGCCATGACGCACGACGAAGCCGTACTTCCCAGCGACGGGGAGCTCATCGCGCGCTGCCTGCGCGACGACACGACGGCGGCCGAAGCCGCCTTCGCCGCCATCGTGGCGCGTCACGGCGCTATGGTGCACGCGCGCTGCCGTCGCGCGCTGGGCGGCGATGCCGCAGCGGCCGATGACGCCGCGCAGAACACCTTCGTCCTGCTCACCCGCCAGCTACCCCGCCTACGCCGCGGTGAGGCCCTGGCCGGCTGGCTGCACCGCACCGCCGGCGGCGTCTGCAGCCACCTGCGGCGCAGCGAGGAACGCCGTCGAGAACGGGAGCGCATCGCCATGGCTCGCTTCGCCCACCTCGCCACCACAGCAGCACGAGAGCCGGACCTGCACGATGATCCGGAATTGCTCCACCTCCTCGACCGCGCTATCGCCCGCCTACGAAGCACCCAACGCGCCGTCGTGGTACGGCACTGCCTGGAGGGCATACCACAGGCGCAGGTGGCGGCGGAACTGGGCATCAGCGTCGACGCCGTCAAGCAGCGCCTGCGTGCCGCCCTGACGAGCCTGCGTCGGCATTTCGCCCGCCGAGGCATTCCCGTCACAACGGCGCTGCTCGCCGCCGTGTGGCCGGCGATGGGCGCCCACGCATCTGGCGTCCCGACTGGCGCGATCGACACCAAGGCGGTGCTCGCGCGCGCCGGGGGATTGAAAGCGGCCAGCGCGCCGAGCATGGCCATCCCGATCGTGCTCGTCCTCGCTGCCGCCGCCGCGATCGGTATCGGCATGGCGCTGGTCGACCGCTTCCATCGCCCCGCCGAGACGACGGCCACGGCCACCGATATATTCTTCCCGGATTCCATCGCGCTGTACCGCGAAACGGGTTTCCTCGCCGACCATCGCAGACTGGACGTGCAACGCAGCCTTGTTGCTTGGTCGCCAGCGCAGCTGCTGCAGCGCTTCACCGTGACCGGACCGGCCCGGCTGCGCCTCGATGCGAACGCCGCCACGCCAGCGCGGATCCGTTGCCCCGAGACAGCGACGATCCGCCTGGACGTTCCCGCGCACGCCGGCCATCTGCGTCTGCGCTGGACCCTGCAGCTACACGACCCCGGCGCCGGGGTGGCGATCACCGGACCGACTTTCGGCGGCCTGGAATTGTTGGACATCGACCGTCCGGACTGGCAGGCACGACCGCAACGCGATCTGCACCACGCGATGCGGGCGGAGCCGCAAGCATTGCAGGCGACCTTCCTCGTCGTCGGACGCATGCCCGATGGGCGTCCGGTGCGCGAAGTTGCCTACCAGATCGGCGACCGTCCGCCCTATCGCGCCTGGTACGCCGGCGACCTGCAACACATCGCCTTCACCATCCGCGGCGAACTTGGCCTGGATGCGCTCGTGATCGACGCCGTGCGTACCGATGAGCCACCGTAGCACGGGCGTCTACCGCCGGCCCCGCCGCCACTCGCTCGGCGGGCAATGGAAGAGCCTGGTGAAAGCACGCACGAAGGCGGCGCGCGAGCGATAGCCGCAGCGGTCGGCGATGTTGGTGATGGACTCGTCGCGGGCGGCGAGGCGAAGCGCGGCCTCGACAAGGCGACGACTGCGGATGAAGGCTCCCGACCGGATGCCGGTGGCCGCGGCGAGATCGTCGACGCCCACGCTTTGGAGCAGCCGCTCGATGATCGAACCTTAGGACAGACTACTCTCGTGATCGAACCTTAGGACAGACTACTCTCGAACCTTGGCTCAGCTGTATGTCGGACAGATCCATGCGCGCGATTATATCACCTTACACCCTGCTGCAACTACACTTACGTAAGTCGTGCGGGTCAGGACTTATGACTGCTTTCTGCGTAGTATTTAGGCAATTCGCGGCGGTGGCGAGGGAGATCTGTCGAGTAGGCGTTAGCATAATTTACGTCAAACGGTAGCTGGATGCTTCAGGGCCCGCGGAATGCCGGAAAAAAGCAGACGCAACCAGCGATCAGCATGGCCCGCAGGAAGATGGCCTTCATCCGCTGAATCCGGCGGGGAAGAACAGGGTGACGGGGCTCGTCGGATCCAGCTGGTCGAAGACGGTCGCGTCGCCGTCGACGGCCGTATAGGGCGCCGACGGACTGCTCTCCACCCCGGCTGGCGCTGCGCCCTCGACCAGGATCCGGATCTGCCGCTCGGCTGGATCGGCGCGACCGGCGGTATGGAAGAAACTCCAGATCGCATCACAGGCCCGGTAGTCCTCCGCCAGCAGACCGATCTGCGACTCGGGCAGGTACTCGTAGCCCCCCGGCCATTGGTGGCCGCCCTCATGGACGCGATCGACCCGGACGGCGGTGCCGACACTGCCGCCGTCATAGTCCACCCGCTCGGTGATGGTGCCATCGTCCACCAGATCAGGCAGGAAAACGGCGGCGGTGGTGCCGCCGAGGCCGTTGTTGGCGGCCACGGCGTCGGCGGTGGCCATCGCCGCGATCACGCTGTTGTTCGAATCGGTATCCGCGCCGACGAAACCGCCTTCGTAGGGCATCAGGGGATCAGCGGTGCCCACCGTCAAGATCATCGGCACCGGGCGGGGGAACACGAAGGGCACGGCCTGGGTCGGCAGATTGGCGTCCACCGGGGCGAAGCCGGCCACCCGATCGGCGAGCTCGCGCGCGACACGATAGCACATCATCCCGCCATTGGAGAACCCGGTGACGAAGATCCGGTCGGCATCGGCGTTCCAGCGCGCGGCGCAGTGATCGGCCAGGGCGGCGAGGAAACCCACGTCGTCGACCCCGTCCTGGTCCGGTCTGGTCAACAGATCGTGACGATCGTCGTTCCACACGCCGTCGAGGCCATCCGGATAGACCACGAGGACGTCACCGGCCTCGGCGATGGCTTCGAAACGCCCTCTGGTCACTGCGCGGATGCCAAGTCCCGATCCGCCACCGCCGTGGAGCACGAGCAGCAGGGCGCGCACCTCCGCTGGCGCGTCGATCGCTGTCTGCGGCACGTAAACCTGGAAATCACGCAGGGTTCCGTCCCACTCCAGGCTGTCTGCCTGGAGGCCGGCAGCAGTGGCCGGGGCCAGAAAGCCGATCAGCAGGAGGGTTAGATTCGCCAACCGTTGCATGGCCGTCTCGCGAGGTGTACCAAAAGTACTCTTAGGACAGACTACTTTCACACATGCTCGCAAAAGTACTCTTAGGACAGACTATTTCCCACACCAGATGTCCTTCTTCATGCCCCACCGGCCCGGTGCATTCGCGCCGGGAGAGGGCGCTGCGTGCTGTCAGCATAGGATGAAATAGTCGAACCGCGCTGCCGCACCCGATCGGATGCGGCGCAAACGAGCGCTGTCGACCAGCGCTTGGAGGTCGCGTTGCGCCGTCGCTGGGGCACAACCCGTCACAGCGATCGCCTCCTTGCGGGTGATGTGCCCGTGTTCGCGTACGAAACGGACGATCTGCTCACGTCGTTTCGCAATCGCACCGACAACTGGTGATGGTCGCGACTCCGACGTTGGCTCCGGCGATGGTGACAATGGCGCATCCGTCGGTTCGGCAGCAGCGGCGATCGCCGAGTGGGCAACGGTGAAACACGCTTCGTGACCGTGGAGCACGGCCATGCGCTCGACTTCGTTGCGCAACTCGCGCACGTTGCCGGACCAGGAATGGCGCTGCCAGCAACGCAGCAAGGCAGGATCGAGGTCGGGTGGAGTGATGCAGCCGAAACGGATCAGGAAATGTCGAGCCAGGACCTCGATGTCATCGACACGCCGACGCAAAGGGGGCAGATCGATGGTCAGGCGCTGCAGCCTGTAGAACAGGTCGGCGCGCAGACGCCCGTCGGCGACGGCTCTATGCGGATCCTCGTGACAGGCAGCGATGACCCTGGCCCGTAAACGCCGGTCGCGATCGCCCCCCACCGGGCGGTAGTCGCCGGTCTCGAGGACGCGCAGCAGCACCCCCTGCAGATCCGCGGGTAGGGAAACGATCTCATCGAGAAACAAGACGCCATCGCCAGCTGCAGCAATGGCCCCGGCGCGTGCCCGATCGGCGCCGGTGAAGGCACCGCGCACGTGGCCGAAGAGCTCTGCCTCGGCCAGCGAGGCGGGGATGGCGGCACAGTTGATGTTCACCAGCGGCGCTTCCGGCCGCGCGAGGCGGTGCAGCGACCGGGCCACGATCTCCTTGCCGGTGCCGGTCTCGCCGCAGATGAGCACTGGTTCATCGCGCGGGGCGAAGAGGGCGATGCGGTGACGGACTTCGACCATGGTAGGATCCTCGCCGATGAGTATCGGCTCGGACTCGTCATGCGGCGCGGCCGTGGGTCTGGCCCGTGGTTCGGCCGGCGCGCCTTGGGGTCGATCGACGCGATCGGGCCGGCAATGCGGCCACCACCACGCGACCAGCTCGTCGCCGGTCACTTCATGTGCCCAGCGCAGACGCCAGGCGATATAGGCCGGTCGACCGCTGGCCACGAGCCGAGCGAAGCACGCCGCCGCCGACGCATCATCGCCCTCAAGGCGATGCAGACGGGCCCATTCGAGTTGAAACGATGGGAGGTCGGCCTGCGGATCGAGACGGCTGAGGAGGAGTCGGGCCTGTTCGCCGCGACCACTCGCCAGGGAGGTGTGCAGGGCCAGGTGCAGGGTGGATTGGAGCGGGTCCGATTCCGGATCGCCCTGGCCGAGGCGAGTGATGATCGAACTCACCTCCTCGAGGCGTCCCTGCAGGTAGCGGACCGCCCCGCGCTGTCCGAGGAGCAGAGCGTCCTGTTCGTCGTCGACGGGCGGCTGCGCCAACAGGTCCTCGACCCACGGCCAGCGCCGTAGTTGAGCACCGGCGGCGAGACGCAACAAGTAGGTCCACGGCTGCTCGCGATGGGCGTCGATCAGATCGAGGGCCCGTTGCGCGTGCCCCTGCTCGATGGCCGCCCAAGCCCGCCACAAGAGCGCCCGATGCCCGATGCCGGTGGTGGTATCAGCGCCGCGCGCGAGATCGGCGAGGATCTCATCGCACCCATCCCAACGATGGGTCATGAGACGCAGGCGCACATCCAACTCGCGCAGCGAGTCACCGACCTCGGGGTGGGTCGCTCCGGCCGCGGCGACGGCGGCAGCGAGCCAGCGCGCGGCCGCCGCGAATTCCCCGCGACGCAAGCTCAGCTTGGTGCGCACAAAGTTCTCGGCGATGTGCCAGGTCGGGTCGCACGCTGGGGAACGCCGTCCCGCGAACAGGTCCAACCGAGCCGCGGCGAGATTCAGACGACGCTGCCGGATGGCGCCATCGGCGCTCAACAAGAGGGCCAGATCCTGAGCCGCGCCGGTGACTTCGGCGAGGTAGGTGTCGATCGCCCCCAGGGGATCAGCCACCGCCCCCCTGGCGTCATCCAAGCACTGCGGCCAACAGACCCGCACCAGGTCGGCGAAGGGCCGGTCACCCTCGCAGGCTACCCGCACCCGCTGCCGGTCGAGACTACCGCGATTGACGGTGGCGATCAGCAGGTGGTGAATCAGATCCGAGGTTGGCGCCATGTTGCACTCAACATGCATCCATACGGCTGCCGGATCGATCGTCCAGCCGTAATGGCACCAGCATCTGCACGCCTGCGCCGCCATCTTCATCACACACCTGGGTGACGCATAGAGACAGCTCCATAAGTGGCTTAGAGCGACCATGCGCACACACCCGCCGGTGTCGCCGACGGGGAACACCCAGAGGCGCAAGTCGCTGGCATGCCCATGACATGCCAACGGCTCCATGCCGTATGCCTGGGCTTGCCCAGCAAACCCCGCATCAGCTGGCTGCTCAGGCGGCGCTATTGTACGCCTGCCCCCATTTTCCATCGGGTGCGCTGCGCACCCCCGTGAACTCGTGAGGACCCGCTCCATGCGTCTATCGTTCCTGTGGCTCGCTTCTCTGACCTGCTCCCTGGCCTGTGCGTCCGAACCCACGCCGCGTATCGTGGCCCTGGTCCGGGCCGACCTCCACCCCGATCTCGAGAACAGCCTGGAGGTCTGGCAGGCCGATCTCGTGGCCAGCGGCTATCAGGCCGTGATCGAGACCTGGCCGGTCGACCAGCTCGAGACCCGCAACGACAACGCCCATACGCAGGCGATCTGGCAGCGCCTGCACGATCTGCACGCGGAAGGCGCCGGTCTCGAGGGGGCCATCTTCGTCGGCCGCTTCCCCTCGCTGATCAATCGTGTGGAGACCTGGGACGGTAAGGTCAATTACTACACCTCGCTCGACGACGGCTTCTGGTACCTGGACAGCTTCGCCGCCAAACCCGAAGGCGCCGGGCTCGAACCCGACATCTGGGTCTCGCGTATCGACGCCCTCGACCAGAAGGGCTTCGCCACCCACGAGCATGAAACCACCTTGCTGCGCCGCTATTTCACCCATCTCCACGCCTGGCGCTGCGGGCGCAGCCGTTATCCCGATGCCGGCTACTGGGGCCTGTCGGGCGACTTCAACGACAGCGTCGTCTACGATGGCTTCCACGGCGATGATGTCCGCCTCGACACCCTCTGGGGCGAGCACATCGAGGAGCTCTACGACTCCGCCAGCTACATCGGCAAGAACATGGCCAACATCTTCGATACCGGCGGTGAATATTATCTGCATCGCGCCCATGGCTTCAAAAATGGCGTCAACACCCAGATCGGCGGCCTGGGGCTGTTCTACGATCAGCCCAACCAGATCCGCATCTATGCCCTCGGGTCGTGCAACGTCAACGAGATCGGCGGCATGTGCGCCCGGGCGCTCTTCAGCCGCCATGGCGGCACCCTGTACGCGGGGGCCGAGGAGCTGTCGGCCCATGCCTCCTTCCGTGTCGCCTGGAACAACGGCGACAGCCTCGGGCGCATCATGGTCGAAACGCTCGGGTATCCGATCCAGTCCTACGGCGATCTGACCGTGACCAAAACCCCCTCCTGTTTCACCGGCAACCAGCTGCCGAATATCGACAGCTTCACCGCATCGAGCGACCAGGTCACCGCTGGCGACACCATCACCTTCGCCGCCAGCGCCAGCGATACCGATGGCATCGCGCGCTACGAAGTGTTCCCGCAGGGCTATGACGATGGCGCCGGCACGTCGGTGCTCATGACCGATCCCGCCGCCTGCTCCCACCGCTACGAGGTGCCACACCGGTACCAGCCGATGCTGGTGGTCAGCGACCGCTACCAGGCCTGCATGTGGCAGGAGGCCCCGGAGATCCGCGTCGCACCACCAGCGAACCGCCCGCTGCGCATCAATTGCGGCTATTCGCGGGGCCAACGCGAGGGCACCGACGAGTATACTCAAGACGATGCCGACTACTTCTGCGCCGATGATCATCGCTACTGCACGATCAGTGGCACACCGCCGGCACCTGGGGACGCAGCGGCGGCGGCGGCAGCCGCTACGAAGACGCCGGCATCGCCGCCACCGCGGAGGACCTGCTCTACCAATCCTTCATCCGCATCGACAAGGTCGACGAACCGTGTCGCTATACCATCCCGCTCGGTGATGGCTCCTTCGATATCCGCCTCCACTTCGCCGTGGCCGACACTGATAAGGTCAAGAATCCCGGCGAGAGCCTGCTCGATATCGACATCGAAGACACGCGCGTAGCCACCGCCCTCGACGTGTGGACCGAAGCCGGTGACCGCCGCACCGCCCTGGTGCGCAGCTACAGCGACATCACGGTCGAC
>JBEPXK010000101.1:0-1726 GCA_041641915.1 Planctomycetota bacterium | reverse complement strand
GTCCTCGACCTCCTCTTCGCGCGCAACGCCGAGGCCACCGCCCCGGTGGCGATCAACGCCATCGAGATCCTACCGCGCGGCGTCGAGGAGACCGCCACCCTGGCGCTGCATCGCGGGTCCGACCGCATCGCCCTCGGCAGCACCGACACCGTCGCTGGTTATCGTCAGGACCACGCGCAGCGCCTCACCTACACCGTGGTCAACCGCGGCAGTATCGCCTTGGAGTGCAGCGGCTGGTCGGTGCAGGCCGATGGCTGCGACGCGACCATCGACGGCGCACCGACACGCATCCGCCCCTTGGAACCGACCGCCATCACCATCGTCGTCACCCCCACTTCTGCCGCCTGGTCGGCGGCCATCACCGGCACCAGCAACGACCCCGATGCCCCGACCGTGAGCTGGACGGTCAGCGGTGACGCTGGCGACGGTGTCGCAGGAATCCTGAGCTTCCAGACCGACGCCGTCAGCGCCGCGGAAGGGGGCTTCGCCGCCCTCAGCATCGAACGTCGCGATGGCGGTGACGGCGCAGTCTCCGTGCGCTGCCGCACCATCGTCGGAAGCGCCGACGCCGATGATTTCATCGCAATCGATCGTGAACTCACCTGGGCCGATGGCGACACCCTACCGCGCCTGGTACGCATCCCCATCATGGACGACAGCGTGGGCGAGGACGACGAGACCTTGACCTGCGAATTGCTCGATCCCACCGGTGGCGCCAGTCTCGCCACCGCCGTGAGTACGGTCACCATCATCGGCAACGACCACGGCGGGGTCATCGAACTCCTCGATTCACACCTGGTGGTGGAAGAAGGCGACGACATCATCCTCCGCTTGCGCCGCACCGGCGGCGATGGTGCGGCAAGCATCGCCATCGCCACCAGTCGTGGCACCGCGCAGCATCCCGAGGACTACCCGCACACCCTCGCCACCGTCACCTGGTCGGCTGGCGACGAGAGTATCAAGACCGTCACCGTCGCCACGGTCGACGACAGCTCCCCCGAGCGCGCCGAGAATCTGCAACTCATCGCCGGACGCGCGAGTGCCCAGACGGTGGTCCGCAACGATCGCTGTCGGGCGATCATCGATGCCAACGACAATCCGGGAGGTGTCGTCGAATTCGCCGCCACGACCGCCAGCGGCTCGGAAGGTGACCTGCTGCGCATCGCCGTGATCCGACGCGATGTCAGCGCCGAGAGCACCGCCTCGATCATCGCCCGCCTGACCAGTCACTCGGCCGAGAAGACCGTCGATTTCGAAAACGCCCTATCCACCTCGCTGAGCTGGGGCGCCGGTGAAGCCGGCGAGCGCTACCTCGACATCCCCCTGCTCGACGACGACGAAGTGGAAGGCCCCGAAACCTTCTCCATCAGCCTGCCCAGCATCTCCGGTTGTCTGCTCGGCGCCAAGGGCAGCGTGTTGGTGACCATTCTCGATGCCGATAGCGCCGGCCGCCGAACCATCGTCCTCACCATCGACCCGCTTAGCGATCCGGTCGAGATCACCTGCGACGACGACTCCCAGATCATCGACGCCAACAACCCCGAAGCCACCTTCACCGGAATCGACCACCTCGTCGACCACGTGTTGCGCCTGGTGGATCTGGCCACCGGCAACGGTTGAGCTCTCCATCAGAGGGGGCGCTGCCCCCTCGCGCCTTCGGCGCACACCCCCACGGCCTCGGTCGCCCTTCGCCAGCTTCGCTGGCGTTTCCGCCGGGCCTGCGGCC
>JBEPXK010000100.1:0-10168 GCA_041641915.1 Planctomycetota bacterium | reverse complement strand
AGCTGGCGAAGGGCGACCGAGGCCGTGGGGGGCGGAGGCGGCATCGCGCAGCGATAGGTGGCCCCGGTGGGGCCACCGGGCCGACGCAGCGCAAGCGCAGCCCCGCAGCGAAGCGAGGAGCAAGCGCCGCTGGGACGCGCCGAAGGCGCGAGGGGGCAGCGCCCCCTCTGAAGAAAGCCCCAATATGATTGTGCCTCGCTTCCTGCTCGCGCTCACCACGCTGTTTCTTGTCCTTGCGCTCGGCAATGTCCTGGCTGGCGAAGTGCCATCGACCGACCAGCTGCGCGATCGCGCCACTGCTTTCGTCCGTCCGCGTCTGCTGTTGCGCGGGGGCCTCGCTCCCGGCGAGCTGCAGGCGCGTTTCGCTGGCGATCCGTTGCTCAGTCGGGCCAGCGAACGCCTGCTGCAGACCGCCACGGCGATGGCCGGGCTGCCGCCGGTCGAGCGCGTGATGCGGGGCAAGCGCATGCTGGGCAGCTCGCGATTGGCGTTGCGCCGGATCCTGACCGCGGGTCTGGCCTTCCGCCTCACCGGCGATCCGGCCCACGCCGCGCTCGCCCGGCGCGAAATGCTCGCGGCTGCCGCTTTCAAAGACTGG
This sequence comes from Planctomycetota bacterium, assembly GCA_041641915.1. Taxonomy (GTDB): domain Bacteria; phylum Planctomycetota; class UBA11346; order UBA11346; family UBA11346; genus SLQH01. Next base: position 9,570 of record JBEPXK010000100.1, on the reverse strand, counting down.
AATCCCAGCCATTTTCTCGATGTCGCCGAGATGTGTGCGGCCCTGGCGATCGGTTACGATTGGTTCTACGACACCCTCACCCCTGCCCAGCGTGACCGCATCGCCGCCGCGCTGATCGACAAGGGCCTGCGCGCGGTGCCGCGGGGCGCCTGGTGGCTGAAGACGACCAACAACTGGAACCAGGTCTGCCACGGCGGGCTGGCCCTGGCGGCGATCGCGGTCTGGGAGCGGGAGCCGGAGCTCAGCGCGCGCACGCTGCATCGCGCCCTGCAGCGCGTGCCGCGCTCGATGGTGCTCTATGCGCCCGATGGCGCCTATCCCGAAGGCCCGACCTACTGGCGCTACGGTACCGCCTACAACGTGCTGTTGATCGAGTCGCTGCGCACCGCCTTCGGCGACGACCTGGGCCTGAGCGACCATCGCGGCTTCATGCGGTCGGCCGATTTCTATCTTCATAGCACAGGCACTGGTGGCGGGTTCTTCAACTATGGTGACGCCAACATCAAGAAGAGCTGGCGGCCGTCGCCGAGCATGTTCTGGTTCGCCCGTGTGCTCGAGCGCCCGTCGCTGCTGTGGCGCGAACGCGACCTGCTGGCACGCACGTGCGAGCAGCCGATCGACGCCACGAGCAACGACCTCCGCTTCTTCCCGTTGTTGTTGCTGTGGGCGCCGCAGCTTTCGTCGATCACCGCGCCCGAGGCGACCGCCTACACCGCCGACGGTGAGACCCCGGTCTCGTTCCAGCGTGGCGGTTGGACCGACCCGGACGCCGCCTTCTTCGGCCTCAAGGGTGGCAGCGCCGGGTACGAGCACGCCCACATGGATATCGGGAGTTTCGTCTACGACCGCTTCGGCCAGCGCTGGGGCATCGACCTGGGCAAGGTCTCCTACGGCGCGGTGGAAGGCCACGGCGTGAACATCTGGGACCGCAGCCAGAAGGGCGGGCGTTGGCGCATCGCCCGCCATATCAACCAGTATCACAGCACCCTGGTGGTCGACGACCGCGCGCAGCGGGTCAGCGGCCACGCGCCGATCGTGCGCCACGGGCACAGCGCTGGCGCCGGTTTCGCGATCGTCGATCTGCAACCGACCTACGCTGGCTGCCTCGCCGCCGCGAGCCGCGGGCTGCGGCTCGCGGCCGATGGCGATCTGCTGATCCAGGACGAGTTGCGGGCCGACGATCAGGCGCGCTCGGTGCGTTGGGGCATGATGACCCGCGCCGCGATCAACATCGACACGCCGACGATCGCTCGGCTCGACCAGGGCGAGGCCACCGTGTACGCGGTGATCGAACACCCGGCCGGGGCCGGGTGGACGGTGATCGACCGCAGCGAACCGCGGTTGCCGTTCGAGCCGGCGAATCCGGATGCCCGCCTGCTCGCCTTCACCCACCAGCTCGCCGCCGGGGCCGACGCGCGGCTGGTGGTGCGTCTGCTCGCCGCACCGCCGTCGGAGGGACCGGCGCCGGTCCGGGCCCTGGAGACGTGGTAGGCGCGCTCGGCGGAATCGACTCGGGTGGATGACCCGCTTCGCGCTACCAGCAGTCCTGCGTGGGGCTCATCGTAGGGCCGTGGTCTGCCGGCCATCGCAGTGATCCGGGGTCCGGGCATCCGCGGCTCACATCCGGCGCGCGCGGCGGTCGGGCGACTCAGGCCTCGCCGGGTGGGCGCTCGAACGCGCGGAGGATCCGCTCGACCAGGGCGTCCACCGGTTGCGTGGCGTCGAACACGAGGGCGTTCTCCGCCGGCTCGGGCGGCTCGAGATCGGCGAATTGACTGTCGATCAGCTGCGGATCGAAGAAGTGATCGCTGCGCGCGGTGGCGCGGGCGGCAGCAGTGGCGCGGTCGATGTGCAGATGGACCACTGCCAGCGCGCAGGCATGCGCCAAGCGGCGGCGGTAGGCGCGCTTGAGCGCCGAGCAGGCGAGCACCGCCCGCGGGCCATGCGCGCGATGCTCGGCGAGCAGCGCGGCGAGGCGGGCGAGCCAGCCGGCGCGATCGGCGTCGTCGAGCGGCCGACCGGCGTGCATCTTGGCGATGTTCGCCGGCGGGTGGTGGTCGTCGGCGTCGATGAACATCCAGCCGAGCCGCTGCGCCAGCGCCCGGCCGACGCGGGTCTTGCCGGCCGCACTCACGCCCATGACCAGGATCGCGTCTGGCGCGCTCATGTCGCTCAGCCCCCTCCCGCCGGTGCCACGGGCTCGAGCAGGCGTTGGCCCTGCAACCGGTGCCACAGCGCGGTGATGACATCGCTGCCGCGTTCGAGCGTGGGCTCGGGGCGGGAGAAGCTGTGGCCGTCGGCGTCGAGGTGGAAGTTGAAGATCCAGGGTCGTTCCACCGCTTCGATCTCTGGCTTGAAGGCGGTGAGTTCGCCGAAGCGCAGGTCGCTGAGCAGGGGACGGCCATCGATCAGGCGTACCACGTAGTAGCCGCGGCTGAACCACTGCACGCACCGCGCGGCGCGGCTGTCGCGCCAGCGCCCGAGCAGTTCGGGACGTTGCGGGACCCAGCGCCAGGCGATCGCGGGCCGGTCGTCGAGCAGGCTGGCGTAGCCGATCCAGAAGCCGGGGCAGCCATCGCGCTCGCCGGCGGCAAGACAGCGCCAGAGGACGGTGTTCAGCGCGGTCGGCGCGGAAAGCCAATGCTCGACCTGCAACCCGCTCGCGGCGATCTGACGTGCGAAACGGCGGTCGATCACGGTCTTGGCGCTGAAGGACCAGGCGGTGTAGGCCGTGGCCAGGGCGAGCGCGCCGAGGGTCAGCCCCCGGCGCCATGGGCGGTCGGCGGGGAAGATCAGGCTGGCCAGGGCCGCGATCAGCAGCGGCAGCGAGAACAGCGGGTCGATGATGAACAGGTTGTTGCTCGCCGCGCGGTGGTCGCTGAACGGTTCCCAGATGCCGGTGCCGTAGATGGTGAAGAGATCGATCAGGACATGGGTCAGCAGCACCAGCCAGATGGTGATCAGGCAGCGCCACCAGCCGGGAGCGGAGCGGCGGTGGATGCGGCGGACCAGCCACGCCAGCGCCGGGGTCGCCAGCAGCAGGATAAACAGCCCGTGGCTCGGCCCGCGGTGCCAGGCCAGCTGCGCGACCGGATCGAGCCAGGGGTTGGCGAGCACGTCGAGGTCGGGCAGCGTGCCGATCAGCAGCCCCCACAGCGCGGCCCCGCGGCCCAAGTGCCGGCCGAGTCCGGCGTCGGCTACCGCGGCGCCGAGGACGGCCTGGGTGACGGAGTCCATGCGTGCATAACAACCACTGCGCGCGGCGACGCCAGCGGGTTCTTGTGCCTGACTTCGGCTGCCGGGCTCAGGGTCGCGGGGCGATGGCGGTGCCCAGGCGCAGGTCCTCGCCCGCGCGCAGGACATGCCGCGTACCCGTGGCGCGGTCGTGCACCATCACCCTGCCGCTGCGCACCGTGACGTGGGTGATGCCGGGGGATGTCGCGACGCCGAAGTGGGTGCCCAGCACCTCGGTCAGCGCCTCGGGGCTGCGGACCACGAAGCGTCGACCCGGCGGCAGGCCGGCGATCGTGGCCTCGATCCGGCCACTCTCCAATTCGACCTGTTCGCTGTCGCGTACGGTGAGCCGGGTGCCCGGCATCAGCACCACTTCGCTCTCTCCGGTGGGCCAGACGAAGCGGCGGGGCGTGGCGCCAGCGACGATCGGCTCGCCGAGCGGGATGGCGTCGGTGGACGGGGCGGCGTCGCGCGCGAGGTGCCGCCCCACCGGCAGCAACAGCAGGCCGACCAACAGACCGGCGGCCAGAGCGAGGACGCGGCGTGCGGCCGGTCTCGCCCCAGCGCGCTGCCTGGGCGTATCGCGCTGGGGTTGGCGCTGCACGTGTTGCTGCTGCAGCAGCATGGCGTGCAGGGCCGATTCGCTGTAGCAGGCCTCGCGGAAACGCTGGCGGCAGCCGGGCGTACGGCGCAACAGGTCCTGGAACTGCGCGAATTCATCCGCGGTGATGGTGCTCGTCGACCAGGCGGCGAAGAGCAGGTCGAAGCGGCGCGTCGTTTCAGCGTCCATCGCCGCCCTCCATCGTCGCGCGCACGCAGTCGCCGAGTTTGACCCGGCTGCGGCGCAGCAGACTGTAGATCTGTTCGACCCGCCGGTCGAGCTGCGCGGCGATCTGCTCGCAGCTGCGGCGTTCGAGATACCGCGCCTCCACTGCGCGGCGAGCGTGGGTCGACAGGCGTGCGAAACACCGGGCCATGGCCTGACGCAGCGATCGGTGGTGGGCCACCGCGGCCTCGGCCGTCACCGCGTCGAAATCGTGATCGATCAGACTCACCACGCCCGGATCGAGTTGGCGCTGCCGCCGACGGTTGCGGCGCCCGAGCTCGAGCGCCTTGCGCCGCAGTACGCAGCGCAGCCAATCCGCGGCCGCGTCCGCCCCGGTGGGGATGCGGTCGGTCTGGACCGCGGCGATGTAGGCCATTTCCTGCACGGCGTCGTCGGCGACGTGGAGGTCGCCGGTCAGCGCGAAGGCGTAGGCGTGCAGGGCCGGTCGGTGTCGTTCCAGCAACGCGACCAGCTGTGCCCGCAAACGGGCGCTGGAGCCTCCTGGCGGCGGTCGGTCCTGGTCGCGTTCCGGTGTGGTCATGGGTTCCCTGCGGGCGGCGGCGCCGCTCCTCTACACGCTACTGCAGTGCCGGCGCGGTTTGTACCCCGGAATCGTGACTGGCCCTGGTCGTGGACCGGTGTGACCACAGGGGCCGGTCGCCGAGTCGTAGACCTGGTGGCAGGACGTAGCCCCTGCAATTCGCTGGTCAAAGGCCCGTCTCAGTGTGATACGCCGGGCGATGGTCCAGAGGCCGGAGTGGATGTAATCGGGTCGCGGGCGGCAGTGGCCAGCGAGGAGGCTCACATGTTTGGACAACCGATCCGCATCATCGCCATCATCGCCGTGACCATCGCTGCCTGTGCCGCCGAGACGGTATGGCAGGAGAACGGCGGCGTATTGATCATGGAGGCCGAGCGGGGAACGCCGGTCGACCCATCGGATGCCTGGGTGGTCGCGACCGACTACGACGACTACCGCGGTGACGGCTTCCTCCGCTGGGAGGGGGGCGACAAGTACAACTCGAACGGCCACGGTCGCATGCACTACACGTTCGTCATCGACACGCCGGGCACCTATCACTTCCGCATGCGGGCCCAGGCCAAGGGGCCGGATTTCGGCCTGCGCCGCGACGAGGGCAACGACTGCTGGGTCCAGCGGAGCGTGGGCAGCTCCGGCTACTACAAATTCTACATCGCAGGACAGAGTACGGCCGATTGGCACTTCGACATGAAGTGGGAACAGAACCATAACGGCGTACGCGCGAGCTATGAGCTCGATGCCGGCGAGCACACCTTCACCATCGCCGCGCGCTCCGAGTATTTCATGGTCGACCGGCTCTACTTCGTCCAGGACACCAGTGATTTCGACCAGAGCCTGAGCGAATCGCCGAGCACCGACGGCGGCAGTGGTTTCATCGGGACCAGCGGCGAGGTCCGGGTCCATCATCGTATCGGCCTGGATTTTCTCGGGCCGGAGCTCAGCGAGGATGGCACGCCGAATCCGTTCACCGATTACCGCTTCGACCTGGTGTTCGCCAAAGACGGGCGCGAGCTGATCGTCCCCGGCTTCTTCGCCGCCGACGGCGGGGCCGCGGATAGTGGGGCCGGCACCGGTGCGGTATGGCGAGCCTGGTTCACCCCCGATGAAGCCGGCACCTGGCAATGGACGGCGCGTCTGCGCTCAGGCCCCGGTGTGGCCGCGATCGGTTATCACGAGGACCCCACCGCTGGCGAGCCGGCCGCGTTCGATGGTGCGACCGGCACGCTGGAGGTGGCCGCGAGCGACAAACCGGCAGATGATTTCCGTGCCAAGGGCGTGTTGCGTTACGTCGGCGAGCGCTATCTGCGTTTCGCCAATGGCGACTATTTCCTCAAGGCTGGCGCGGGCGATCCGGAGAACCTGCTCAGCTATACCGGTTTCGACAACACCCCTGCGGCCCGGCACAGTTTCGCGCCGCATCGCGACGATTGGGCCGATGGCGATGCGGCGTGGCAGGGCGGTCAGGGCAAGGAGATTGTCGGTATGCTCAACCACCTCGTCGCCGCCGGGGCCAATAGCATCTACTTCATGCTCCACGGCACCGACGACGAAGCGGTGTTCCCCTGGTTGACGATGACCGGCGACTACACGCGCTACGACGTGAGCAAGCTCGCGCAGTGGGATCGGGTGTTCGCCCACGCGCAGCGGGTGGGGGTCCACCTGCACGTCTTCTTCAACGAGCACGAGAACGACCGACGGCTCGACGACGGTGAGCTCGGCACCACGCGGCGGATCTATTACCGCGAGATGATCGCCCGTTTCGGCGCGCATCAGGCGATATCGTGGAACCTCGGTGAGGAGCTGATCCGCGGCGGCAAGGGCGATGGCGATCCGACCCACGCCCAGATCCTCGCGTGGGCCGACTGGGTCGATGCGATCGATCCCTACGGCCATGTGGTCGGCGCACACAATTACAGTGACAACGATCTCTATGACCCGTTGTTGGGGGCTGAGGACTTCGACGCCGCCACCTTGCAGAACACGGGCAGTCTGGCCAATTCGCACGATCTGGTCCGCACCTGGATCGACGCGGCCGCGGCCGCGGGCCGACCCTGGGCGGTCAGCCTCGACGAACAGGGCGGCGCCAGCGTCGGGCTCGAGCCGACGGTCGCGCGGATGGATGAATACCGCAAGCAGGCCCTGTGGGGCACGCTGACCGCCGGCGGCGCCGGCGTGGAGTATTACTTCGGTTACAAGGGCGATTACGGCACGCTCGCGATCGAGGACATGAGCGTCTACGACCAGGCCTGGGCCCAGTGCGGCCATGCCCGCGCTTTCTTCGCGCAGCACGTGCCCTTCTGGCAGACCGCCGCCCACGACGAGCTGGTCGACCGGGGCTGGTGCCTCGCCGATCCGGGTGCGGTCTACGTGATCTACCTCGCCGAAGGTGGTAGCGTCGATCTCGATCTGAGCGGAGCGCCGGGTGACTTCGGCGTCTGGTGGTTCGACCCGCGCAGCGGCGGCGCGCTGCAGACCGGCAGCGTAACCAGCGTCGCGGGCGGGGCCTTGCGCAACCTCGGTCAGGCGCCGGGCGACACGAGCAGCGACTGGGTGGTGCTGGTGCGCACACTCGGCGGCGGCGCAAATCAGGCGCCGCAGGTCGATGCCGGTGCCGACGCCACGGTGATGGGCACCGATTTCGCCCTCGCCGGCAGCGTCACCGACGACGGCCTGCCGACCACCGGCAGCCTGTCGTGGCAGTGGACCCAGGTCGACGGGCCGGCCACGGCAGCCTTCGATGACGCGACCAGCCTGACGCCGACCGTCAGCGTCGGCCAGTCCGGCAGCTGGGTCTTCCGCCTCAGCGCCGACGACGGCGAGCTGACCGCATTCGACGAGGTCACCATCACCACCGTGGCCGATGACGGTTCGATCCGGATCAACTTCCAGCCCGGCGCCGCCGCGGTACCCGCCGGTTATCGCCCGGATGACGGGTCGGCCTATGCCACCCACGACGGGCTCGCCTACGGCTGGTCGCAGGACATGACCGGCGAGGCGCGCGACCGCGACGTCGCGGCCGATCAGCGCTACGACACCCTGGTCCATATCAAGAGCGCGACCTGGGAACTGGCGCTCGCCGATGGCAGCTACCAGATCACCTTGGCCTGCGGCGATGCCGGGTACACCGACCAGGTCAACCATATCACGGTCGAGGGCACCCGCCTCGCCGATGCCGATGGCCAGGATCACTTCGACGACTACAGCGCCACCGTCAGCGTCAGCGACGGTCGTCTGAGCATCAGTGCCGCGAGCGACGCCGACAACCCCAAGCTGCTCTACCTGGTGGTCACGCCGGCGTCGGCGAGCACACGTCGCATCGCGGTGGCGGCGACCGATGCGGCTGGCAGCCCGGTGGTCATCGATGGGGTGATCAGTCCTGCCGATGCCACGGCCGCGACCGAAGGCGATGGTATCTCTTTCGACGGGCTCGACCCAGCGGTCAGCTACCGCATCGAACTGGTGGCCGTCCCCAGCGGCAACCTGTAGCATGGCCCGTGGAGGGCAGCGGCGATGAGGATGGCGACGCGACGGCGTCCGGTGGCGCATCCGCGCACGATCACGCTCGCGGCGTTGTTCCTGCTCGGCGTCGCGTCGATCCAGGTACCGGTCGTTTATTGCGGCGGTCCGGGCTCGGGTCGCGAGGCTGCGCCGGGCGCGGTGCCGGCGGGTCGGGCCCGGCGACGCGCTGCATCGCGCGAGCCGTATCGGTCCACGCCGGATGGGATCCCAGGCGCCGACGGCGGTGCGAGCGGCCATCAAACGAACGGCCCCCGCCTGGCCCTATCCCTGGCCCCCGCCGCGCCCGCGGCGCTCGCAGGCGCGGCCGTGCCGTGTCGCCCGGGCACGGAACGATCGTTGGGAGTGCGTCCGGACCTGCTCAGCGGACAGGGCCCGTTCACCCTCGCCGCCTGGATCCGGCTCGACGGTCGTCCTGTGAGCCACGCGGGCGGCACGACGCCATACCGGACCATCCTCTCGCGCCAGAGCGACGGACTGGACGATAGTTTCCTGTTCGGTGTGCGCATCGGCAACCGGCGTGAAGCGGCGTTCATCTTCCATCTCGATGAAGGCCGCATGGTGCGGGTCCTGGGCGGCACGGTCGCGCTGCAGACCTGGCACCACCTCGCCGTCACGCGCCAGACCGCGGGCTTCCGCCTGTATCTCGATGGCGTTCTGGTCCGCGAACAGGCCTGCGACGATGCGCTGCCGGCGGCTGCCACCCCGCTGCTGCTGGGGGCGAACCGCAACCCCAGGGGCCTGGAGCATCATCTCCACGGTCAGGTGGCGGATCTCACGGTCTGGCACGGCGCGCTCGATCCGGAGGCGATCGCGGCGCTGCACAGTGGCCAGGAGGTCGGGAGCACCGAGGGGGCGATGGAGGCGCGGTAGGCGACTCGCCCCGCAGCGCTCAGTCGGCTCCGGCGCGAATGGGGGGTACGCCGAGGGCTTCGAGCCGGCGGGCGACGGCGGGGAAGTCGGCCTCGTCGATGGTCTGGTGGCCGAGAACGAAGCCGTCGCAGCGGCCGATGCGTTGGACCAGGCGTTCGAACTGCTCGAGGGTGCCGAGGAACTGCGCCAGTTTGCCGGCTGCGCGGATGCGGGTGTAGACCTCGGGCCAGTCTTCGCAGGGCGGTTGGCCGGCGCCGGGGATCCATTGCACCCCGTCGAGCTCCTCGATGGCCAGGATGCTGTCGAGGTGGGGCAGCTGGCCGGGGCCGTCGAGATGGTAGAACGATCGCTCGAGCCGGCGGCAGCTGGCGGCGAGCTCGGGGCGGACGAAACGGTCGAACATCGCCGGGGAGATCATGTAGGCGAAATCGCACTGCAGCATGTAGTAGGTGCCGCTGGCGTAAATACCGCTCCAGGCGGTACGCCCCGGATTGATCGGCTGGAGGATGGACTCGCAGCGATCGTGATAGGCGAACCAGGCCGCGTGGATCTCGTCGATCAGCCGCTCGACCGCTGCGGG
>JBEPXK010000099.1:0-10186 GCA_041641915.1 Planctomycetota bacterium | reverse complement strand
CGTTCGCCGATCGCCCGATGGATCAGCACCGCGGCGACCATCGAGTCGACCCCGCCAGAGAGCCCGAGCAGGACGTGGTGTTGCGGCCCCACCGCCTCACGGATGCGGGCGATCTCCTCATCGATGAACGAACCCATCTGCCAGTCGCCAGCGCAGCCGCAGATCTTGAACAGCCAGTTCGCAAGGATCTGTGCCCCGTGCTCGCTATGCATGACCTCGGGATGGAACTGCACCCCGTGGAAGCTCAGCTCGGGGATGGCCACCGCGGCGAAGGGGCAGTTGGCGCTGGTGGCGAGCACCTCGACCCCCGGGATCGATTCGATGCGATCGCCGTGGCTCATCCACACCACCTGCCGTCGCGGCAGATCGGCGAACAGCGGATCGTCCTGGACCACCTCGATCTCGGTGCGGCCATATTCCCGTTCGCTGCATCCTGCCACCTGGCCGCCGTGCAGCAGCGCGGTCAGCTGCAGGCCATAACAGATGCCGAGGATCGGCACGCCAGCCTGGTAGAGCTCGCGGGCGATGGTCGGGGAATGCTCGCCGTAGACCGATGCCGGCCCGCCGCTGAGCACGATGCCGCGCGGCTGCAGGTCGAACACGGTATCGAGCCCGACGGTGCAGGGGTGGATCTCGCAGTAGACCCCGGCCTCGCGCACCCGGCGTGCGATGAGCTGGGTGACCTGGCTGCCGAAGTCGAGGATGACGATGGTATCGTGGCTCACGCTCTGTCCGTAAAAACGAAGGGCGCCGGCTGCCATGCGGCACCGGCGCCCACAGGGAAATGGCGGCGCCGGCTCATTGGGGCCGGTAGTTGGGTGCTTCCTTGGTGATGGTCACGTCGTGCGGATGGCTCTCCTTGAGCCCCGCGGCGGTGATACGGGAGAACACGGCCTGCTCGCGGAAGCTGGCCAGATCCGGTGCGCCGCAGTAGCCCATCGCCGACTTGAGCCCGCCGAGCATCTGCCACACCAGGCTCGCCATCGCACCGCGGCTGGGAACCATGCCCTCGATGCCCTCGGCGACCAGCTTGTCCGCGCTCTTGGTGTCCTGGAAATAGCGGTCGGCCGAACCGGCCTGCATCGCGCCGATCGAGCCCATGCCCCGGTAGGCCTTGAACGAGCGGCCCTGGTAGATGATCGTCTCGCCCGGTGCCTCGTCGGTGCCGGCGAGCAGCGAGCCGAGCATGACCACCTGCGCCCCTGCGGCGAGCGCCTTGGCGATATCGCCGCTGAACTTGATCCCGCCATCGGCGATGATGCTGGTATCCAAGGCAGCGGCGGCCTCGGCCGCCGCCATGATCGCGCTCACCTGCGGCACGCCGACGCCGGCGATCACCCGGGTGGTGCAGATCGAACCGGGACCGATGCCGACCTTGACCACGTCGGCGCCGGCCTGGATCAGGTCGCGCGTACCCGCGGCGGTGGCCACGTTGCCGGCGATCACGTCGATGTCGTAGGTCGATTTGATCGTCTCGACGGTATGCAGGATGTTGTCGCTGTGGCCGTGGGCGCTGTCGACGACGATCACGTCGGCGCCGGCGGCGACCAACGCGGCGACGCGGTCGAGGTCGAGCGCCCCGGTCGCGGCCCCGACCCGCAACCGGCCGCGCTCGTCGTGGCTGGCCTGCGGGAACTGCTCCTGACGCTCGAGGTCCTTGAGCGTGATCAGCCCGGCCAGATCACCCTGGTCATCGACCAGCACCAGCTTCTCGACCTTGGCCCGATACATCAGCTCGCGGGCCTCGCTGAGTGCGACCCGCGGGCTGGCGGCGACCAGGTCGGTGGTCATGACCTCGGTGATCGGCGTCGCCGGCTCGTGTTGGTATTTCAGGTCGCGGCGGGTGACCAGACCGCGGACGCGGCTGCCGTCGAGCACCGGCATACCGGAGATCTGGTGCAGCTCCATCATCTGCCGGGCATCGGCGACCGTAGCCTCGACCGTCAGCGTCTTGGGGTCGGTGATGACGCCGTTCTCACTGCGCTTGACCTTCTCGACCTCGCGCGCCTGCGCTTCGATGCTCAGGTTCTTGTGGATCACCCCGAGACCGCCGAGCTGGGCCAGCGCGATCGCCAGACGGTGCTCGGTGACGGTGTCCATCGCCGCGGACATCAGTGGGATGTTCAGCCGGATGCGTGCGCTCAACCGGGTGCTGACGTCGACCTGGTTGGGCACCACTGCGCTGCGCGCGGGCACCAGGAGGATATCATCGAAGGTGAGTCCGTCGTCCGGAAGGATGGTGGCCACGGGGACCTCCGTGCGCTCGCGGGTAAGAAAGAGGAGGCAGTATGGCGGACCGCGCCCGGAGGCAACCTGCAGGTGCCCCGGCGGGCGGCGCGCATCCGCACCGTGAGAACCTTTTCGCGTGACCTGGGCGGACTCGACGACTAGCGTGGCGCCGCCCATGCAGGCAGAACTGCGCAACCGTCTGATCGCCGGCCCCCTGCTCGGCGCGGCAACCATCGCCGCGCTGGTCGTCGACATGGCATTCAACACCAGCTGGGGGGCGCTCGCGGTGGCGCTGGTGATCGCGATCACCGCCACCCCGGAATTCGTCGTACTCGCCCGCGGCTCCGCCGGGCGGCCGGTGCGCGCCCCGCTGTTCACCGCCAACCTGCTGCTGCCGCTGATCGCGGTGCCCGATATCCACCGCGCGCTGCTCGAGCGCCTGCCCGCCGAACCGGTCGCTCTGGTGCTGGGCACCTGCCTGGTCTGGGCCGCGCTGCTGCAGACCACGCGCGGCATCGAGGGCTTCATCCACAGCCTCGGCGGTACGGTGTTGGGCATGCTCTACATCGGCTTGAGCATGCACCTGCTCGTCGCACTCGGCGCGCACGACACGCCATTGAACCCGGTTCGCGGCACCCAGCTGCTGCTCACCGCGCTGGCGGTCTGCAAGCTCGGCGATGTCGCCGCCTTCTTCGGTGGGCGCGCCTGCGGGCGCCACAAGATGGCGCCGAGCATCTCGCCGGGCAAGACCTGGGAGGGCTTCGTCTTCAGCCTGGTCGGCTCGGTGGCAGCTGCCTATCTCACGGTCTACCTCGTCTCCGGTCCGTGGATGCGCTACCCCGTCGCGCCGTTCGCCGGCTATTGGCAGCCCTTGCTCTTCGGTCTCGTCGTGGGCCCGGCCGGGGTGATGGGCGATCTGGTCGAGAGCTGCCTCAAGCGCAGCAGCGCGGTCAAGGACAGCGGCAGCATCGTTCCCGGCTTCGGCGGGTTCCTCGATGTCTACGACGCCATCCTGCTCAGCGTGCCGGTGGCCTGTCTGTTGGCCCTGCTGCCGGGCTGATCCGCGCCGGCGGCACGGCCGCCGGGGTATCTTCGCGCACCAGCGCCCAGAGGCCCAGCTCGTGGCCGAACACCGCTACGATCAGCAGCGCCGCGCCGAGCACGATCAGCAGCAAGTTGAACAGGAAGAACAGCACCTCGCGCAGGATGAACACCACCCCGCAGAGGATCAGCCCCACCCCGGCACCGATCGCGACCTGGATCACCGTGTCCGGCACCGGCGGACCCACCTCCGCGGCGGCGAGACCCGGCAGCAGCGCGAACAGGGCCAGGGGCCGCCCGTGCAGGGCGCGCGCTGCACGGGCCCTGCGCCGGAGGGGGCACGCAAGGCAGCCGCGCAAGCGATGATGACGCTGAGGCAGAAGCACGCACCAATGGTCCTGCGCGTGCAGCGTCCGGTCAAGCCGGGTCTGCCGCCTGGCCGCAAACGCATCGACCCCGGCCGAATACGGCCGGGGTCGTGAGAAGAGCGCCGATCGCGTCGGCGGCTCAAGCCTTCTTGGCGATTTCCTCGACCATGCTCTGCGGCACGGCCTTGTAGTCGGCGGGCTCCATGCTGAAGGCGGCACGGCCCTGGGTCAGCGAACGCAGCTCGGTGGTGTAGCCGAACATCTCGCCCAGCGGGACCTCGCCACGGATCACGGTGATCGATCCGCGATTCTCGGTGCTGGTGATCATCGCGCGCTTGGAGTTGAGACTGCCGATGACCGGACCGGTGAACTCGTCGGGGGTTTCGGCCTCGACCTTCATCCACGGCTCGAGCAGCTGCACGCCCATCTTCTCGTAGGCCAGACGGATGGCCAGCTGGCCGGCCGCCTTGAAGGCCATTTCGCTCGAGTCAACGTCGTGGTAGCTGCCGTCGACCAGGGTGATGTGCACGTTGATCACCGGGCACCCGGCAACGTAGCCACGCATCAACTCGGCCTTGCAGCCCTCTTCGATCGAGGGGATGTATTCCTTGGGAATCGAGCCGCCCTTGATCACGTTCGCGAACATGAACTCCTTGCCGGTCTTCTTCTCCTCGTCGGTCATCGGCCGGATCTTGAGGATACAGTCGCCGTACTGACCGGAGCCACCGGTCTGCTTGACGTGCTTGCCGCGGATGTCGCATTCCTTGGTGATGGTCTCGCGGTAGCTCACGCGCTGGCGGCCGACGTTGGCGTCGACGTTGAAGTCGGAGAGCATGCGATGCTGAAGCACCTCGAGGTGGAGCTCGCCCATGCCGCTGATGATCAGCTGACCGGTCTCCGGATCGATGTAACGATGGAAGGTCGGGTCCTCGCGCTCCATCTTGGCCAGCGCGTTGGCCAGCTTCTCCTTGTCCTGGTTGGACTTGGGCTCGATGGCCATCGAGATCACCGGGTGGGCGAAGGTGATGCCCTCGAGGATCGCCTGGTTGTTCTCCGGACACAGGGTCTCGCCGGTGGCGGCGAACTTGAGCCCGACCACCGCGCAGATGTCACCGGCGCGGATGTCCTCGAGCGGGGTCTGCTGGATCGCGTGCAGCTTGAGCAGCCGCGAGGCGCGCTCCTTCTTCTTCTGGTTGGGGCAGTAGACCTGATCGCCGGACTTGAGCGTGCCCTGGTAGACGCGGATGAAGGACAGCTCGCCGTGCGGCGTGGCCATGACCTTGAACACCAGCGCGCGCAGCGGCGCCTCCGGATCGGGCGTGGTCGGGATCGGGTGCTCCATGAGCGTGTCGTCGACCGCGTACTGGTTCATGTTGTGCACCTCCTCCGGATCGGGGAGGTAGTCGACGATCGCGTCGAGCAGCGGCTGCACGCCGATGTTCTTCAGCGCCGAACCGACCATCACCGGCTGGAACAGGTACTCGGCGGTGCCCTTGCGGATACCGGACTGGAGGTCCTCGAGCGGCAGGCTCTCGGTCTCGAGGTACTTCTCCATCAGCTCCTCGGACTCCTGCGCTACCTGCTCGTAGAGCTCCTGGCGCAGCTCGGTCGCACGCTCGATCTCCGAATCGGGGATCGGGTAGGCGTTCATGTCCTCGCCCTTCTCCCCTTCGAACTTGAGCAGCTGCCAACCAACGAGATCGATGATCCCCTCGAGCTCGTCGCCGCCGCCGAGCGGGTACTGCAGCACCACCGGGTTGGCATCGAGGCGGTTCTTGATCTGGTCGACCACGCTGAAGAAGTCGGCGCCGACGCGGTCCATCTTGTTGATGAACACCATGCGCGGCACGCGGTACTTGTCGGCCTGGCGCCAGACCGTCTCCGACTGCGCCTGCACGCCGCCCACGGCGCAGAACACGACCACCGCGCCATCGAGCACACGGCAGGAACGCTCGACCTCGGCGGTGAAGTCCACGTGTCCCGGGGTGTCGATCAGGTTGAGGTAGTGGCCCCTCCACTCGACAGAGGTCGCGGCCGCGGTGATGGTGATGCCGCGCTCCTGCTCCTCCTTCATCCAGTCCATCGTCGCGGCGCCTTCGTGCACCTCGCCGATCTTATGGCTCTTTCCGCTGTAGTAGAGGACCCGTTCCGAGACCGTGGTCTTGCCCGAATCGATATGGGCGATGATGCCGAAGTTGCGCATCTTCTTCATGGGCAGGGCAGGCATGGCTGTCTCCGCTTGAGCACATGACGCGTAGTTCGCGTGAGTGCATGAGTTTACGTTCGTATCGGCGCCGGATCACGCTGAGCCCGTCGGCGGCGAGGGCGCCATATTCTGGCTTTTGCCGGATTCTCAAGCGAAAGCTTGCCGGCGCCGCCGCTGCATTCCCGGTCGCAGGCGGCACCTGGCGTGGCGCCTGCCTTTGCATCGTCGGGCCCGCGGCGCTTGTTCCTTGACGCTGCGCTGCAGACTGACGCGTATGCTCACCGGCCTGCGCGCATCCGATGGCCCCTTGCTCCAACAGCTCTGCGGCGGCGACCGGCGCCTGCTCATGCGCCTCGGCGCGCTGCTGCAGCAGCGCTTCGCGCTGACCGAACTGGTGTTGCAGGAGGCCGGGAGCGACTCCGACCTGCGCGCGCTGGTGATGGATCGCGGCCTGAGCGCGACCGCCGGCGACGAACCCGCCTTCCTCGCCTTGTGCGAACGACACCACTGCGGCGAACTCGACCTGAGCATCACCGCAGCCGAAACCGCCGACGACGGCACGGTCTGGCATGTGCTGGCCTTCGCCGACGAGGTCGACAACCCGCTGACCGCGCCGGCCGATCCCGACGCCGGAGCTCCGGCCGGCGTGGCCGCGCTCCTGCCTTCGCTCAGCCAGCAGGTGCGCGGGCCGATCGAGGGCCTGCTCGCCGCCACCGCCGACGACCAGCGTGCCGCCGCGCTCGAGCAGCTGCGCTACGCCGGGCCCGATCTCGGCCTGATCGCCGAGCTGATGCCGATGGTGCTCGCCGACGGCGCCGAGCTGGTGCGCGAGCGGGCGATCTCGCTGCTGGTCCAGGCCGGCGCCCGTCCGCTGGTGATCGACCTGATCCGCGCGTTGCAGAAGGACGACGACCGCGCCATCCGCCGCCTGGCCGACAACCTCCACAACCTGCCGCTGGAGCAGATCGATCTCGTCGTCGCGGCGATGCTGGCGATGCTCGGCCGCAACGCGGTCACCCCCGGTATCGTCCACCTCGCCACCACCATCGCCCCGCAGCTGGCCCACCACCGTGGCCTCGCCCGCCTGCTCGAGCTGATGTTGCCGCATGCCAACCAGGTCAGCCTCATCGGCATGATCCGCGCCCTGCAGGAGCACAACCCGCAGACCGTCACCCCGACCCTGAGCGAGCTCATGGGCCAGGGCGACGAGCTCGACGCCCGGCTGGTCGTGCTCCAGGCCGGCCAGACCGGCATCGACCGTGCCGCCCTGCTCGCGCGCGGCATCGAGTTGCTGCTCGCCCCCGGCCCGGAGCCGACCGACCGCATGGCCCTGGCCGCCTCGCTGCGCCAGCTCGACGCCGATGGCGAACTGGCGCACGGCATCGCCACCCACGGCACACCGCTATCCGAGCAGCGCGACAACTCCGTGTTCTGGCTGCTGGCCGATCTCGCCCGCTCGCAGCGGATCAAACCCGCCGACGGCGAGACGCTGTTGCGCCAGGTCCGCGACCTGCTCGCCGACGTCCGTGGTCCGCACGTGCTCACCGTGCTCGAACAACGCCTGCCGGTGCTCCTGCCCGGCGAGGCGGAGACCCGCGCACAGATGGTCCCGCCGCTCTCCGAGCTCTCGGTGCGCTTCAATACCGACCGCGGCCGCGACCTGATCATCTACAACATCGTTGACATCGGCCAGCCGGCGATCCCCCCCTGCTGGACCCTGCTCGAGGAGAGCCCCCACCGCCAGGTGCGCGACATCGCGGTCGAAGTGCTGCCCGAATTACTTCAAGATGCCGCACCAGACCGCATTGGCGCCGCGGTCGACCGCCTGCTGCAGCGGGTCGAACACACCCGCGAGCAGGTGGAGAGCGGCCGTCTGCTGTGGGCCGCGGCCCGGCTGGCCACCGCCCCGACGGTCGACGGCGATACCGAACTGGTCGCGCGGGTCGACGCGCGCTCATCGGCGCTGGGCCTGCACGCGGTCCCGGCCTGGGGTCACCTCGCCGCCAGCCCGGCGATCGATCCGGTTCGCCGCAGCGCGATCCTCGACCACCTGCTCACCGGGCTCAAGGCACGCGTGCCCGACGCCCACACCGAACAGACCATCGACGAGCAGACCCAGGAGGTGCTCTACGTGCTCGACGCACGCCTGGGCGCGCACACCGAGAACATCCCCGCGATCATCACCGCACTCGAGCACCTCGGGCGCAGCCCCCATCTGCCGCCGCAGATGCTGCGGTACCTCACCCGCCAGCTATGCAACCAGTGGCGCGAGGTCTCCAGCTGGAAGATCATCTGGGGCCCGGCCAACGCGCAGCTGCTCGGCCGCTGCCTCTGCCGCCTGGCCGAGCTGCCACAGCTACCCGGTTCGCTGCGCTTCCAGATCGCCGACACCCTGCTGCCGCGCGCGAGCAATCTGACCATCGCGCTCGAACTCAGTCGGATCTTCACCATCGCCGGCCCCGAGGCCGGCAAGATGGGCGAACTCGCCGGTCGCGCGGCGCACAACCTGATCCAGGCGGCGACCGCCAACACCTACGCCGACGACGAGATCCCGCTGCTGGCCGAGGTCCTCGCCGCCTTCATCCTCATCCCCGACCTCGGACCCGACGGCGAGGTCACCCGCCGTCGTCTCGTCGCCATGCTCGGCGGCTACCGTTCGCAGATCGGCATGCGCACACGCGAACGCCTGCGCGTCGCGCTCGGCAAGCCGGACGCCGGACCGCTGATCCGCGACCTGCGCGAGCGGCTCGACTGGCTCGCCCCCTTCGGCTGAGGCCCGCGCTCCGGACTCAGATCCCCAAGGGCGCGAAGTGGTCGCCGGTCTCGCGCACCAACTCGCACAACCGGGCGTGGAGCTCCTCGCGTCGGCCCCGCCACTTGGGATGATGGACCATGTTGGCCATTTCGTAGGGATCGTCCGTGAGATCGAACAGCATCCAGGGACCGTCCTCGGTCACCGCGTACTTCCAGCCGTCGGCGGTGACGATGGCGCGGTAGGCTGGGCTGGCCTCGCGCGCGCCGATCGCCTGGACCAGGGTGGCGTCGGGCGGAGTCCCGCGCGGCGGCGACCAGGAACGCAGATGGCTCCAGTCGTGGCCAGTCATCCAGTCGGGCACCGGGATCCCGGCGAGGCCGAGCGAGGTCGGCGCGATATCGACGTGGTTGATCGGCGCGTCGGTCAGCCCACCGGGCAGCCGGGTGTAAGCGCTGAGTCCGGCGAAGATGAACGGCGTGCGGATGCTCTCCTCGTAGGGCAGCACCTTGCCCATCTGGCCGTGCGAGCCGAGCATCTCGCCGTGATCGGCGAAAATCAGCACGTGGGTGTTGTGGGCCAGGTCGAGCCGTCGCAGGGCGTCGACGATCCGGGCGACGTTGTGGTCCCAGTTCTCGACCATGCCCGCGTAGCTCGGCCCGTTGAGCCGGGCCCGGCGCGCGGCATCCGACCCCGGCGGCACGTTGGGCCGCAGCACGTACTCGTCGGGTCGCAAGCGCAGGTACTCGCGCGGACACTGGCAGGGCCAGTGCGGCGGTTGGACCGAGAGCGCAGCGAAGAAGGGCCGGCCGGGTTCGGCCGCGTGCCGATGCTCGAGATAGCGGATGAAACGGTCGCTCAGCGCGTCGGTCTCGTAGCCCTCGAGGCGTTCGAGGAAGGCACTCTCGCCGGCACCGCCGTGGACCCAGCTGTCCCACTGGTCGTTGTTGTTTTCGAAGCCGACCCATTCCTGGAATCCGCCCCTGCGCTCCGGCGGCACGATCCAGTGCGCCGCCCGACCGTCGCTCTCGGAACAACCATCGACGTGCCACTTGCCGAACCAGGCGGTGTGGTAGCCGGCCGCGTTGAACGGCGCGGCCACGGTCGGCATGCCGTCGGGCAGCGGCTGCTCGTGCTCGGGGATGCAGTGCTGCGGCCAGCGGCTGGTGAGCAGGCTGCCGCGGAAGGGGCAGCACAGGGCGTTCCCGGCGATGGCGCCGTTGCGGCAGCGCAGGCCCTGATGCGCCAGCTGGTCGAGCGTCGGGGTATGCAGGTTCGGGTCGCCGGCGAAGCCGTGGGCGTGATGACGATGCTGATCGGTCATCAGCCAGATGATGTTCGGACGTTCGGTCATGCCGTAGCCCTGACCGTCGCTCCCCTGGCGTTCGGGCGGATGCTGGAAATGTCCCATGGCGCCATCATGCCGCGGCAGACCGGGTCACAAGCCGAACCGGCGATACGCCAGGGCGACCCGCCCCGGAACCGCCAGTTTTATCAGAGGGGGCGCTGCCCCCTCGCGCCTTCGGCGCACCCCAGCTGCGCTTGCTCCTCGCTTCGCTGCGGGGCTGCGCTTGCGCTGCGTCGGCCCGG
>JBEPXK010000098.1:0-10193 GCA_041641915.1 Planctomycetota bacterium | reverse complement strand
CCGGTGGGGCCGGCGGCCGGTGGAGCGCGACGAGCGACAGCGAGGAAGCCGGGCCCGGAGGGACGGCGGAAACGCCAGCAAAGCTGGCGAAGGGCGACCGAGGCCGGGGGGGTGTGCGCCGGAGGCGCGAGGGGGCGAAGCCCGCTCTGATATCTGATAGAAGCGTCTCTGTTGATGGGTCCCTCAGAGCTCCAAGCCTCGGAACCGCCAGCGAGTGGAGCCCAGCCAGGCTTGGCTGGGCGACCGGCCGACCGAGGGGTGATTTTCTGCGAAAATGGGCCGCAGGCCCGCAGAAAACGCGGCCGGAGGCCGCGAACCCCGACCGAGGCCGGGGGGGTACGCGCCGAAGGCGCGAGGGGGCAGCGCCCCCTCTGAGGGAAGCGTCTCTGTTGACGGCCCTCGTTGTTTGCGCCATCGTCGCCGGTTGCGGCGGCGACGATCCCGATGCCGGGAACACGGTCGACCCGCTCGGTGCGGAGTTGCGCGATCTCAAGGCACCGCCGGTGCTGTTCCACTGCGCCGCTGGCGACCTCGCGCGTAGTCGTGAGCGCCTTGATTCCAGCATCTACGCCGAAGCGCTCGCGCTGCTGCCGGACGAGCTGCACAGCATGGCGGAGCATGCGACCGGCGACGTCAGCTTGAGCGCCTTGCTCTCCGCGGCCCGGGCGGCGGTGCTGCGTTTCGATGCCGCGGAACTGGACGCACCCCAGGTCTCCGGATCGATCGCCCTGGGTTCGCAGCTGGACCCCTTCTGGTCACTGCTGACCGCGCGCAAGCAGCCGGAGGACGGCGTGATCCGTGGCGATCCGTTTCATCTGCGGCGCGCCGACGGTCAGCTGTGTTGGACCACCGATGGCGGCGCACCCGTGCCGTTCCCGGCCGACACCGGCGCGGCGGATCTGCGCGTGAGCATCGATCTTCCCGGCTTCGCGGACAAACTGCGCGCGACCGGTGGCGACGAGGAGCTGACGATGGCCACGGCGCTCGCGCCCTATGGCGCGTTGCATTACGCCGGGCGCATCGTGCCCTCCGGCATCGAGGACACCATCGTCTGTCGCTTCGACCGCACGCACCGGCCGCTCGACCGCGCCATCTTCACCCATTGCGATGACAAGACGCTGGCCGTGGTGGCGATGTCGCTCGACGGCCCGGTGGTCGCCGAGGACCTCGAGCGCCTCGATCCGGAAGTGCGCCGCGAATTCAGTCGCATCTGGGGGCAGTTCGGCCTGCCGGGGACGGCGATGGAAACGGTCAAGGACATCAATGGCACCGCGGCGATCTGGATCCGGCGCTCGCAGCCCTTTCCCAGCGTCACCCTCGCCTTGCCGCGCAGCGCCGCGACCGACGCCCTGGCCGCATGGGCCGGCGATCGGTTCGATCAGCAACTGCCGGCAGCGGGTACCGCGGCGCTGGTGGCGCTGCCGCCGGGGGCCCTCCCGGTGCCGCTGGCCATGGGCCGCAGCGAGGACCACTGGCTGCTGTCCACCGACATCGCCGCGATCGAATCCTGGTTCACCGCCAGCGACGGCTGGGCCGATAGTGCAGCGCTGACCACCGCTCTCGCGCAGGCGGGCGAACACGCGTACATCATCGGCGCCAGCGATACCCCCGCTCTGGCCGAGATCGGCCAGGGCTATCTCGGCCTCGCCCTGGCCCAACTCGACCCGGCGGAGGCGGAACGTATCCGATCCGCGGTGGCGGCGATCGTGCCCAAGCTGGACACCGGCTATATCGTCGCCGATCATGCCGATGACATCCTGCGCGTGCACGCCCGCGGTATTTTCGGCAGCGGCCTGATGACCCTGGGCGTGCTGCCGGCCATCGCGCTGCCGAACCTGCTCGAGAGCCGAACCGCCGCCAACGAGAGCGCCGCCGCCAACACCCTGCGCAGCGGCATCTTCGCCGGCCAGGTGACCTGGCAGGGCTCCGCGTTCAACGACCAGGACCAGGACAACATCGGCGAGTTCGGTTTCCTGCCGCAGCTCGCCGGCATCGAGCAGCCCTTCACCGCCGAAATCGATGGCCTGGCCCTGATCGGTCCCGGGTTCGGCGACGACGAGCCCCGGTACGGCTATCACTTCCGCGTCTACCTGCCCGATGGCGCGGGCGGCATGATCGACTACCCCACCATGAAGCAGCGCGTGGAGGCGGGGACGCTGAGCCAGAAGGCGATCGATGCCTGCGAGCGGCATTTCGTCTGCTACGCCTGGCCGGCACATCCGGGCGAGACCGGCATGCGCGCCTTCGCCATCACCGAGCAGGGCCAGGTCCATGTCGCCGATGCCACCGCCATCGAGCTGCCGCCGGCCTGGAATGCGGTCAATCCCGACGCCTCCTCCGCGGCTGAGCTGCTTGACGATCCGGCCTGGGTACCGCAGGGCAGCCTGCGCGGCCTGTCGCGGCCACGGCCGGAGCCGGTCGAACGCCTGGTGCGCTTCCTCATTCCGGCGCGCAGCCTGTGAGCTGGCGCCCGGTCCTGGCGGTCCGCCGACGGCGGGCCGGCTGGCCGGGTCGCCCGCACCCCGGGGCGAGCGTTCCGCAACGCTGCCTTGTATTCGCCGCTGGCTGCCGGTATCCAGTAGGGTCATGACCCGGCCTGGTGTGCGGATGCCAGTCGAACAGGTGGTTGCGCCCCGGGTGCGAGGAGCAGTGGATGGACGCAGCAGCAGCCGATGAGCATGGGCCTCGCCGCATCCTCGTGGTCGAGGACATGGCTCCGCTGCAGGAGTACATCGCCGAGACGCTGGCCGATCTCGGCGAAGGGGTGAGCGTCGATACCGCCGCCGACGGCGTGGCGGCGATGGAGCGGATCAACCAGGACGAGCACCCCTACGACCTGGTCGTCACCGATATCACCATGCCGCGGATGGACGGCGAGCAGTTGCTCGCCGAGCTGCGCCGGCGCAAGTACCCTGCACCGGTGATCGTGCTCACCGCCCATGGTCAGGACGACCTGATCATCCGCTGTCTCAAGGCCGGGGCCTGCGATTATCTGATCAAGCCGGTCGGGGTCGAGGCGCTGTTGATGGCGGCGAACACGGCGCTGGAGAGCATGCCGCCGGTCGGCGGCGACCTCGCGGTGGAATACGATCCGCAGGGATGGTTCGAAGTCACCGGACGCAGCGACTATTCGGTACTCTATCGCTATCGCCGCTTCCTCCATCTGCTCGACTGTTTCCGGCTCGATGACGACACCGCCAACGAGCTGCGCCTGACCCTGGAGGAACTCGGTCGCAACGCGATCGAGTGGGGTAACCGCGCCGACCCGCACAAGCAGGTGCGACTCGGTTGCCGGATCCTGCCGTACAAGGTCATCGTCCAGATCGCCGACGAGGGCGAGGGCTTCGACCCGGAAGAGGTGCCCGACCCCAGCGTCGACCCCTTCTCGCACATCGAGCATCGACGGTCGGCCGGCAAGCGCTTGGGCGGCTACGGCATCCACCTCATCCGCAGCCTGATGGACAAGGTGACCTGGAACGCCCGCGGTAACGTGGTGGTGGCGATCAAATACCTCAACCGCGATCGCGAGTGATGCCGTGTTCGCGTTGATCACCGAGCTCTTCGGCGGCCTGGCGCTGTTTCTGTTCGGCATGGACCTGATGACCGATGCGCTCAAGGCAGCCGCGGGCACGGGGCTGCGCAAACTGTTGCTGATGCTCACCCGCAATCGTTTCGCCGCCGCCGGTACCGGCGTGGGCGTGACCGCGGTGGTCCAGTCGAGCTCGGTCACCAGCGTGTTGGTCATCGGCTTCATCACCGCGGGGCTGATGAACCTCGAGCAGGGCATCGGCGTGATCATGGGGGCCAAACTTGGCACCACCGTCACCGGCCAGATCATCGCGTTCAAGATCACCGAGGCGGCCTACCTGCTGGTGGCGTTGGGCTTCTTCATGCATTTCGTGTTGCGCCGCGAGCGGCTGCGCCAGATCGGGCTGATGCTGCTCGGCCTCGGCTTGATCTTCGTCGGCATGATGTTGATGAAGGACGCCACCGCTTTCATCAAGCAGCATCAAGGTGCCATTGATCTGCTCGCGCGTATGGAGCATCCGCTGCTGGGTCTGATGGCCGGGACCCTGTTCACCTTCCTCGTCCAGAGTTCTTCGGCGACCATCGGCATCATCATCGTGCTCGCCGGTCAACAGGCGGCCGACGGCTCGCCGCTGCTCAGCGTGCAGGCGGGGATCGCACTCGGCCTGGGGGCCAACGTCGGCACCGGCATCACCGCGGTGCTCGCCTCCATCGGTAAGCCGCGCGCCGCGGTGCGGCTGGCGTTGTTCCACATCGGTTTCGCCGGAGCCACCGCCCTGGCCTGGATCCCGCTGCTGGGCCTGCTCCAGGCCCTGGCCGGATGGCTCTCGCCCACCGGCAATCACGCGCGGCAGCTGGCCAACGCCATGACCGCCTACAACGCGATCAACCTGATCGCCTTCATCGGTGCGGTGCCGCTGTTCGCGAGCTTATTGCGACGGGTGGTCCCGCCGGGTCCCGCCGCCGCGGCGGGGAGTGTGACTCCCCGTTTTCTCAGCGAGGAGCTGCTGGGCACGCCAGCGCTCGCGCTCGATGGGGCCCAGCGCGAAGTGATCCGTATGGGCGCCCTGGGTACCGCGATGCTCGAAGACCTGGTGCAGATCCTGTTCACCGACGGCGCAGACGGCGTCGAGCGTGAACGCAGCACAGAGCGCGACATTGACCGTCTCCACGCGGGGGTGGTCGCTTACCTGCGTACCCTCTCCCAGGAAGGCCTGGCCGAAGCCGAAGCCCGTCGCCTCGCGGCACTGCTGGCGATCGCCGGGGCGATCGAGAACGCCTCCGATCTCATCGCCGATGAGCTCGCGCCGGTCGGTCCCGACGTGGTCCATCGCTCGCTGCGCATCAGCCAGGAGACCGCGTCACGGCTCGCGCCATTGCTTGCGCTGGTGACCGCGTCCTTCCGTGATGCCGTGGCCTGCCTCGAGCGGCCCGGCTCGAACGCGATCGCCGCGGTCGAGGCGCGCAAGGCCGAGCTGGACCGCAACACCGGCGCCCTGCGCGACCACCTGCTCCAGCGCCTCGGCACTGAGGATCCCCATCGGCTCGAGCTGTTCCGCCTCGAGTCCGACGTGCTCGAACACTTGCGCCATATCTACCACCTCGCCCGCCGCATCGCCCGCGCCAGCGCGGAGGTCGAGATCGGGATCAGCATCGTCACCGCGGGTGCCGCGGGTGGAGGGAGCGGTCAGGACCAGATGGCCTGATCCGGAAGCCCGAGCGCTGCTGGGCAGGCAGTGCGTGCGGTGGTTGTCGCTGGCTGTCGACTGCGTCGATGGGCCGCCGTGCGCTGACCCCGACACGAAGCACCCCCGGCGGGAACCGGGGGTGGAGCTGGTTGCGAAACCGGCGTGGCTGGCTTCAGAGCGTGGGGACGTCGAGCCACTTGCGCTGGCGCCAGCTCTCGAGGCCGAGTTCGGCCAGCTGTACGCCCTTGGCGCCTTCGCGCAGGGTCCAGCGGAAGGGCTCGTCGAGCGCGATGTGGCGCAGGAACAGCTCCCACTGGATCTTGAAGGCGTTGTCGTAGGGGCCGAAATCCGGTACTTCCTGCCAGCCGGCGAAGAAGTCGATCGGATTGTCGATGTCGGGGTTCCACACCGGCTTGGGGGTGTTGGCCTGCGATTGGGTCAGGACCTTGCGCAGCCCGACCACGGCCGAGCCGTCGGTGCCGTCGACGTGCATGGTCAACAGGTCGTCGCGGCGGACGCGGGTGGCCCAGCTGCAGTTGAAGTGACAGATCACGCCGTTGTCGAGTTCGAAGGTGGCGTAGCAGGAGTCGTCGGTATCGCAGGCGAAGGGCTTGCCGTTCTCGTCGACGCGCTCACCGATGTGGGTCGCGCCGAGGCAGTTGACGGCGCTGATGTTGCCGAACAGGTTGTCGACCACGTAGCGCCAGTGGCACAGCATGTCGACGATCATGCCGCCGCCGTCGCCCTTGCGGTAGTTCCAGCTGGGCCGCTGCGGGGCCTGGTCGTAGTGGTGGCCGGTGAAGACCCAGTAGCCGAATTCACCACGTACCGAGAGCAGGTCGCCGAAGAAACCCTGGTCCTTGATCATGTTGTACTTGCGCATGCCCGGCAGCCACAGCTTGTCCTGGACCACGCCATTCTTGAGCCCGGCGTCTTCGCAGAGCTTGGCTAGGCGCACCGCTTCCTCGGTGGCCACGGCGATGGGCTTCTCGCAGTAGATCGACTTGCCGGCGGCGACGGCCTTCTCCACGAAGCGCACCCGGTGGTTGGTGCCGGAGGCGTCGAAGAAGATCTCGTAATCGCTGTCACCGAGGGCGCCGTCGATGTCGGTGGTCCATTTCTCGACGCCGGTGGCGTGGGCCAGGTTCTGCAGCTTGTTCGGGTTGCGGCCGGTGAGGATCGGATCAGGCATCAGCACCAGGTCGTCGGAGACCTTGATGCCGCCCTGCTCGATGATCGCGAGGATCGACCGCTTGAGGTGCTGGTTGGTGCCCATGCGGCCGGTGACGCCGTTCATGATGATGCCGATCCTGCGTGTCTCCACGGTTGCTCCTTCGTTTCGCTGGCTCGTGTGGCGGCGGCAGGATATGGCGGACACAGGCGCATGCAACGGGACCGGCGCGCCGGTATCGACAGGCGTTGTCGTCACGCGGGAGCGGGGCTCCGCTTGGCATTCGCGTGCATGGCCTACCATGCGCCGGCCTGCCGGTCGCCCCGGACCGATCCGGGACGCTGTGTGGCGGGGGGGAGCGTGCGATGCCGCTGGCGTCGATCGATGCGGTGATCGCGGCCATCGGCCGTGGCGAGATGGTCGTGCTCGTGGACGACGAGGATCGCGAGAACGAGGGCGACCTGGTGATGGCGGCGGAGCACGTCGACGATGCCGCGATCGCGTTCATGGCTGCTCGCGGACGCGGCCTGATCTGCCTTGCCCTCGATGGCGCGCTGATCGATCGCCTGCAGTTGCCGATGATGACCGCAGACAACCGCTCGCCCTTGGGTACCGCCTTCACCGTCTCGATCGAGGCGGCGCAGGGGGTCAGTACCGGGATCAGCGCCGCGGATCGCGCCCGGACCATCCAGGCGGCGGTTGCCGACGACGCGGGGCCGGCCTCGGTGGTGGTTCCGGGGCACGTATTCCCACTACGGGCTGCCGACGGCGGGGTGCTGGTCCGGGCCGGCCAGACCGAAGGCTCGGTCGATTGCGCCCGCCTTGCCGGCTGCAAGCCGGCAGCGGTGATCTGCGAGATCATGAAAGAGGACGGCACGATGGCGCGACGGCCGGACCTGGACGCCTTCTGCGCTGAGCACGGCCTGTTGTGCGCCAGCGTCGCCGACCTCATCGCCAATCGCCTGGAACGCGAATGCCTGATCGAGGAATGCGCCTGTCGCGATCTGACCACGCGGTGGGGTCCGGCGCGCGCACGGGTGTTCCGCTCGCGGGTCGATGGCGCCGAGCACCTGGCCCTGATCTTCGGCGAGCTGTCGGCCGCCGGGCCGACCATGGTCCGGGTGCAACGCCGCGCGTTGCTCGCCGATCTCTACGGCGTAGTCGGGCCCGAGGGTACCGATCTCGACGAGAGCGCAGCAATGCTCGCCCGCGACGGCGGCGTGCTGCTGCACCTCGGCGGTCGCGGGCGCGATCTGGCCACCCAGATCAGCGCGCCGCCGCCAGGGGCCGAGGCACAGCAGCCGCTGATCCACGATTACGGCATCGGCGCGCAGATCCTGCGCGCGCTGGGGGTGGAACGGATGCGGCTGATCACCCGGCATGCGGTGGTACCGCCAGCGCTGTCGGGTCACGGCCTGGAGATCCTCGATCACGTGGTACCCGGGGGTGGTCCCCGCTTCACCCCGGCCGAACAGGTACGAGGATGAAGCCATGATGCGTGAGATGTTCATCGGCAAACTGCACGGTGGGACGATCACCGACTCCCGGCTCGATTACCGTGGCAGCATCACCATCGACGCCGATCTGCTCGATCGCTCGGGGATCCTGGTCCATCAGCGGGTTCAGGTGCTCGACGTGGCCAACGGCCACCGCTTCGAGACCTACACCATCCCAGGCCGCCGGGGGGGGCGCGAGATCGTGATCAACGGCGCGGCTGCGCGCCTGGCGCAGAAGGGCGACGCGGTGATCATCATCGCCTACGCCCTGCTCGATGACGCCGAACTGGCGCGGCACCGACCGCGGGTGGTGATCCTCGGGCCCGGCAACACGGTCAGCGAAGAGCTGCGGCCCGACGGCGCGCCGCCCGCCGCCTGAGCGTACCCGACACGACTCCAGGCTGGCTGCGATACGGGGATTGTCTCTGCGTCCGGCTTCATAAGGTCACCCGGTCCCTCGGATCGCGGAGGAAGCGATGGCTCGTTCACGGCGCGCGCGGATGCGCGAACAGCGGATGCAGGAACGCCCGGAGAACCCGGAGCCGGAGCCGGAGGCGTCGGAGTCGACGGAGGCTGCGGCCGAAGGGCCTGCGCCGGCGGAGGAGGACGTGGTCGGGGGCGACATGCCCGACGACCAGGGCGAGTTCGCTGCGAGTGTGGACGACGGGTTCGACATGGACCCCGCGCCGCCGGCCGGAGCGATGGACGAGCTTGAGATCGATATCGATGTCGAGACCGACCCCGCTGCGGGCGGCGTCGACGAGCTTGATGATTTCGCCGACGACTTCCCCGAGGCGGAGTCGGCGGACGATGGCCCGGCGGCGGAACCGGAGACGGAGCCGGCTGCCGGCGTCGCTCGCGGTTCGGCCCGGCGCGGCTCGCGGCGGTCGTCGCGACGCGGCGGTGACGACGACGCTGGCGACGACCCCGAGAGCCCGTCCGCATCCGGCCGCCGCAGCGGCCGCCGCGGTTCGCGCGCCTCGCAGCGCAAGTCCGCCCGCGACGAGGCGGTGAAGGCCCGCGGCGGACGGAGCAAGAAGAAGCGGCAGAAGAAGGACGCGGACCCCGAGGCCGCGGCCGAACGCAAGAAGTCGATGCTCACCCTGGTCGCGGTGCTCTCCGCGATCCTGCTGCTCAGCGCCGGTGGCTATGCCGCCTGGTATTTCCTGCTGCGCGCCGAATCGGTGGTTCACGAACTGCCCGGCGACGAGGAGGCCGGCCTGCCGCCGCAGGAGGTCGAATGGACCCGCCAGCAGCTCGCGCGGTGGTACCTGCGCGAGGCCCAGGACTACTACTCCCAGGCGCACCTGGCCAAGGACAAGGGCAAGTACACCAAGGCGCGGACCCTGGTGCGCAAGTGCCGCGAGCGGCTGACGGTGCCCTTCCTCAACCAGGCCGAGGCCAACCCCAGCCCGGAGAATGAAGCCATCGGTAGCGTCGAGCAGGCCGAGCGGGCCCACGAGTTGATGGTCAAACTCAGCGACCTGGAAGAGGAGATCACCGAGGTCGAGGAGCGCGTGCGGGCCGAAGCCAACTACAAGCGGGTGCTCAACGCCTTCGATAACTTGAGCGACGAGCGCACCGACCTTGCCGAGTTGCGCAGCATGGCCGAGGCCTTCATCGCCAACCCGGTCGATCCCACATCCGCGGCCGACCAGACGCTGCAACAGCGGTTCAGCTCGATGACCGATTACGTGCAGACGCGCTTGGCGACGATCGATCAGGAAGCCGCCCGGCGCGAGCACATGCGCACCACCGGGGTGGTCAACAAGGCACGCACCGACATCAACAACTACATCAAGGACCAGATGTTCGGCAAGGCGCTCAGCCACATCGACACGCTGCAGGTGCAGTGGCCCGACGCCGACCTCGAATCGTTGCGTCAGAGCATCCTCCAGGCCGCCCGCGAGGACTTCGACTCGCAGATGGAACAGGCCCGCAACGCCTTCGATCGGGCCAAGGCGCCGTCGAGCACCGAAGCGGACCGGCGTAACGCCTACCGTGAAGGCATGGCCGCGCTCGATGCGATCCTGGACAACTACAACCGCGACGTCCCCAACCCGGCCCCCGAGTTCCAGCGCTACATCGACCAGGCGGAGGCGCTCAAGCGCGAGTACGCGAACTGAGGTCGTTGCTGGTTTCAAAGGGGGCGGCGCCCCCTTTGGATCCCCCGGTCGCTCGGCGAGGCCTCGCTCGCGGCCTCGGTCGGGCCTCGCGGCCTGCGGCCGCGTTTCCGGCGGTCGCTCCGCTCGGCTTCTCGACGTTTCGTTCGTGTGGGCAACGCGAGCAGCGAGTAGCGAGTAGCGAGTA